>JAFEEZ010000420.1 GCA_018240825.1 Pseudomonadota bacterium
ATCGTGAACGTGCGGTCGTCCTCGTGCCGCTGGAAGAGCACGGCATTGGGCGTCAGCGCCGTGGGCTTGATCCAGGCGGACCAGGTGAGCGTCGCCCCCTGGGCCCATGCGAGCGAAGCGCTGGCGGGCAGCATGAGGGCGGTGCGGCCGTCGAGCCGCAGGCCGGTGCCGATGAGCGCGCCGTCCGCCGCGATGCCGGCGGTGGCGAAGGTATTGCCCGAGCCCGAGGAATCGCCCGGGGGCTGCCCGTGCTCGGCGAAATGCGCGACGAGCACGGTGTCCTTGTCGTAGGTCTCCTTCGCGGAAGTGGTGGCGGCGGGCGGCTTGGCGTTGCCGTAGTAGAGCCAGACGGAGGTCTTCACGCCGGGCTTCAGGTCGGGGACGCGAACCCAGACAAAGGCCTCGTTGAGCACCGTATCCATCTTCTCGATGTGATAGGGCAGCACCGTCTTGTCGTCCTCGGCGACGAAGCGGAGGTCGGCGCCGTCGGCCGCGATGGCGGCGAAATTGAAGTTGCCGTCGTGCAGGCGCAGCAGCACGGCGGGGCCGCCGATGGCGTCACCGGAGGCGAGACCGGCGGCGGCGGGGTCGATGATGACCTTCCGGCGGGCGGACCAGTCGTTGTTCCACCAGGCGCAGAGCGGATTCGCGCACTGGGCCAGGAGGGCAGCGGCAAACAAACCTTTCAGGAAACGGCGGAGCGGCGGGAGGTGCATGCGAGGGAGCGGTGAAGTGGAGGGTGCGGTTAAAAATCCAGGCCGGTGTGGAACGTGATCCGGACGTGGTTGGCCTTGGTGTCGGACTGGGTGTAAACGGGCACCGCGGCATCGAACGCGCCGCTGAAGTGCTCGCGCAGGCGGAACAGCACGCCGAAGCCGTAGCTCGCCAGGCCGAAGCGACCCTGCTGCCCGGGCAGCGGATCGATGAGCGTGACGCCGCCGGCGTCGCCGAAGGCGTAGAACCGCAGCTCGCCCTTCGGTTCGCCGAGCCAGCGGTGCAGCGAGGGGGTGCGCAGCTCCAGTGTACCGAAGGCGCCGCTGTCGCCGATGGTCTCGGACTCGATGTAACCGCGCACGGTGCTGGCGCCACCGCCGCTGAACTGCTCGCTACTCACGAGCGGACGGTCGGCCACCTGCGCCTGCACGCGGCCGAACACAACCCAACCCTTGGGCAGATCATGCGTGTGCGAGAGATCGCCGCGCAGGTAAACAAAGCCGGCATCGGCGTGGTACCGGCTGACGGCAAACTGCTCCGAACCGCTGCCGAGGCCACGCGTACCGAAGGTCGCGGACACGTTGCCATCGGTGACGGCGCCGGGCTTGTTCCACGTCGCGGAGTACTGGCCGGTGATGGGAACGTAGGTGACCGGCGAGGTCAGCAGGCTGGTGTTCGCGCCGGTGCCGAAGGTGAGGCGCTGGTCGAAGTGCTTGTAATCAAAGCCGAGGCTGAGCGAGTGGAAGTACTCCTTGCCCGAGGGGAGCGAGATGAGGGCGCGCAGGCCGGCGATCTCGCCGCGGCCCGCGACGGCGGCGCCACCGAGCGTGGAGGCATTGCTGTCCTGCTTCGTGCCCTGCGCCATCAGCGAGAGCCAGGAGACGCCGGAAAAACGCGTGATGTAATAGCCCGAGAAAACCTTCGCATCATCGATGCGCTCGGGGGCGATCTGGAAGCTGAAGCCCGCGCTGTCCTCGCGCTGCCAGAGGTTGTTGTCGCTGATCGAGCCGTTGAGGCGGAGCGGCTTGGTGCCGGCGCTGTGGCGGTTGTTGAGCTCGAGGCTGCCGTGCACGGGCGGGCTGTCCTGCACGTTGAGATCGACATCGACCGAGCCGGGCGTGGCGCCGGCCTGCAGGGCGGGCGTGACCTTGCGATCGGCGGACTGGTTGAGCGCGACGATGTCGCGGGGGACCTCGTTGAAATTGATGACCTTCCCCTCGGCGAGCGACGGGGCCATGGCCTTGATGCGGGCGGGCGAGGCGTAGCGCGCACCCTTCACCCGGAGACGGCCCACGGGGGCCTCGGCGACCGTCAGGCGCACGATGCCGCGCGCGATGTCCTGCTCAGGGGTGACGACGGAGACAGTCTGGTAACCCCGGTCATGATACAGTTTTTCGACGGCGGCGCGTGCAGCCTCGATGTCGGCGGTCGTGCGGTGGGGGCCGAGCCAAGGATAGACAGCGTCCTCGACCTCGCTGCGCTTCAGGAGGTGGACGCCCTCCACGCGGTACTCCGCGATGAAGAGACCCGCAGCCTCGGGCGCGGCAGGCGCGGCCGGGCAGATGCGCGGCGCAGCGAGCAGCAGCGCGGCAAGGGCGAACAGGGCCCGGGATTTTGCCTTTCCCTTCATGCGGTGCGGAAAAGAAACGATGCGGGCCTCGCACCGACAGACGCGGCTCCTCCCTTGGGGAGAGGAGCCGCGCGGTTTTTTCCAAGAGGCCGGTGTTCCGATGAGAACGCGCTCACCACGACCTGCGGAAAATGGGGACGGCAGACGGGAAGCCGCCCACCG
>JAFEEZ010000421.1 GCA_018240825.1 Pseudomonadota bacterium
CCCTCGCGCGGTGTCGCGTCGAACGCTCGCCGGGTCGCCGCCGGCGACCTCCTCACCGGTCAGCAGCCGGAGATCGCGATGGTCGGCAAAGACGAGATCGGCTTGCGCCAGCGCGGCTTCGATGATCGGCGCGGGCGTGACGCCGCGCGCCTCCCACAACCGTGCGCGGAAATTGCAATCGAACGAGACCTTCACCCCGGCCGCGCGAGCAGCCTCGATCGCGGCCAGCACGCTGTGTTGGGCGGTCCCGCTGACCGCCAGCGATATGCCGCTGACGTGCAGCCACGACGCGCCGGCCAACGCCGCCGTCCAATCGATGTCGCCGACCCCCGTCAACGCGAAGGTCGAGCCCGCGCGGTCATAGATGACGTCCGACGCGCGAGGCCCCGCCCCCATTTCGAGGAAATAAAGGCCGAGCCTGCCGGGCGCGCGCGATATATAGGCGGCGTCGACACCGTGGCCGCGCAATTCTTCGACTGCGCGGTCGCCCAACGCGCCATCGGGCAGCGTCGAGACGAAGCGCGCCGGCGTCCCCAGGTTCGACAGCGCGACCGCGACATTGGCCTCGGCGCCGCCGAAACTGGTGTCAAGCCGGGGCGATTGCAGCAGCATCTCGCGCCCGGGCGGCGACAGGCGCAGCAACAGCTCGCCCATCGTGACGATCAGGCGATCCGTCATCAGATCAGCGTTGCCTGCAAGAACCGCTGGCGATCCTCGCCCATCGACCGCCGCAATTCGGCGAGCGCGGCGTCCTCGCGCGCCGCCATCATCGTTTCGAACAGACGGTGGAAATGGTCGCGCATCGCCGTCCGTGCGGCGCTCGAATCGCGCGATTTCAGCGCCTCGAAGATCGTCCGGTGTTCGGCCGCCCGCGTTCTCGCATTGGCGTCGCATACGCCCGCATAGACTTCGCGCACACGCGGCAGTTCGCTGCGCATCCGCCACAATTGGCCGACAAGGAACTCGACCGCGGGGTTTGCCGTGGCCTTGGCGATGGCGAGGTGAAACGCCCGGTCGAGATCCTCCGCGCCGGCGGATAGGCCGGCGTCTTCCGCCGCCATCCCGTCGATCAGCCGCTCAAGCTGCGCCAGTTCGGCGTCTGAAATGTTGACCGCCGCCAGCGCGGCCGCCTCCGCCTCGATCACCGATCGCGCGGTCGTCAGTTCGAACGCGGTAACGTCGGGCAGCGGTCGCCCGCCATCCGACCGGTCCTTGCGAACATACACCCCTGACCCCGTCTTGACGACGATATAGCCCTGGGCTTCCAGAGCAATTTCTGCCTCGCGAATCGTGACGCGGCTGACGTCGAACTCCTCCGCGAGTTCCCGCTCGCCCGGCAACCGCGTGCCGGCGGGGTATTCACCACTCGCGATCCTGTCGATGATCGCCTGCGCAATGCCTTGATAAAGCCGCTGCTTGCCTGAATCCATTCGACACCTCTGTCCCCACACAAGCGGCTTTCGCGCGATTGGTCAAGGTGGCATGAACAAAGGGTCGACCAATCCGTGCGAGCTCTCGCCGTCGAACCTTCATTGGGACGCGCCGCTGATCCAGGCCTTGCGGATCAATTGGCCGCATTGCGCCGAATGAAAACCGTTGCCCGTTTCGTTATCGTCCTTGCGCGCGATGACGCCGTACCAGGTCTTGCTCGCGTCGATCCACGGGTAAAAGCCGAAAGCCCCCGCGCTGTCGAATGCGCCGTCGCCGTTCACCGGGTCATCCTCCACCCAGTGCCCGATCGAGTAATGGTAGCTTTCGGATGTCGGAATCGGGGTGTTCACGGCTTCCCCTGCCGGACAGGTCGTGGGGTTCGTGCAAACCGCATCGGTGCCCAGCGCCGCGTTCATCAGCAGCGAGCCCGACAGGATTTTCCGCAGGAAAACGCCGTAGGCGTCGGCGCTCATGTAAATGCCGCCCGCCAGTTGCGGCTGACTGTACGCCAGCTTGATGTCCGCGCCCAACTGCGACTGGATCTCCGCGGCCAGGCCGGCATTATCGAGCGCGCCCAACCCATTCACGCTCGCATGTTTTTCCATGTGGCCGCCGCCGTACGAAAACTTGCCGTCGGTGAAATCCGAATGCACGCCGTTCTGCTGGTACGCGACGCACTCGTCCACCGTCTGGCCGGGCAGGCAGTTCGAGAAATTGGTATAACCGCTGCGAAACGTCAGGAATTTGATGTCGTCGTCGGTCAGCCGCCCCTGGCGACGCTGCACGATATAGGCCGCGTAGATCCACTTGGACGCGGACGCGATGCTCATGACGGACGCCGCTGTGTAGACCGGAGCGCCGCCCCCCGACTGCACCGATCCTGACGCCAGCCGCGCGCTCTTGTCGCCGACCTCCCAGTAAAACGGCTCGATAGGCCCGCATGCGTTGGTGGTGCTCTGCGCGGTGGCCGTCGCGGCGGTAACGCGTTGGGCGAGCGGGATCGGCGTCGGCGACGGCGTGGGGGTCGGTGACGGCGATGGTGTGGGAGATGGTGCGGGCGTCGGCGTTGGGGTGGGAGCCCCGCTGTCGCCGCCGCACGCCGTCACGGCAAGCGCAAGAATGGCGATCGTCGCCGAACAAACGCGATTGGAGCCGAAACCTGTACGCTGGCCTTTCACAAACATCGGAGACCCTGCCTCTCTTCGCAATTCGCGGCCATGAAACAGACCCCTTGGCCCGCCCTCTTTTTGGACGTCCCAAGCGCCGCTGTACCGAGGGTCAACGCGTTTGCCCGGCTAATCCTTCGAAGGCGGCATTCGGTCGATCAGCCTTCGAGCGCCATCGTCAGGAATGTCCGAAAGCCCTCGAACGCGGCGGCGGTCGCCTCGGGGAGCAAACAATCCTCCGTATCCTCTCGCGCGTGATGAAAGCGGTGCGCGCCGTACACGCCCGCGACTGTGGAATAGCCGGCGGCGATCACCGATTTCAGTTCGCCGTCGGCGGCAACGTCGCTCGACAGCGGGTCCGCCAGCCCGGCTTGCCCCGCAAACGCGCGGCGTCCCGCGTCGATCAGCTTGGGGCTGGCGACCAGATAGCGTTGCGGATCGGCCGTCGTCAGGGGCATCCATTGCGGTGTGAGGTCATGCCAGTCGCGCGCAGCGACATTCGAACCCAGATGAAGCCATAGGGCGGTATCGCGCGCCGCCGGTGCGGTCGACCGCAATGCATGCTCGGCTCCCAGATTCTCATATTCGTGTCCGCTGGTGCAAATGAACGCGAGATCGTAAGCGGACAGCGCCTTCGCCGCCCAGCGCGCAAGGCCCAACCACACCGCGATTCCGGGTCCGCGTTCGCCCGCACAGGTGAACCAGCCCGACCGAGGCGTCGAGACCACCAGCCATTTGCCGCGCCCGCGATCGAGCCGGCCGATGACGTTGAACGCCGGCCGTCGGCCGCCCTCGCCGATAATCCGCAGCGTGGCCTCCCCGTCCCGTGTCGCCGCAACGTAAAAGGGCGCCGCGTCCCGGGGCGCGAGGATGGCGACCGGTTTGCCGAACATGGGTCGTTTACCGTCCGCGTTGAGGGCGATGGCCTTGCCGCTCGGCCCGTTGGTGACGAGCAAAGCCGCCTTCGACCCTGCGGCGAACAGCGCGTCGACAAGGCCCTGAATCGGCTTTGCCGTCGACCAGCGCGCGAAGGGCAGATCGACCAACGCGATCGCTCCCCGAAGGCGATCGGCGCTCGCCGATGCGGTCGCGGCGTCGACACGCACAAGCGGTCCGGTCGCGCCAGCCGCGCCGGTCGACGTCACGATCGCCTGCGGTATCACCACCGCCCGCGCGCTGCCGGTCTCCGCTTCCGCCGTCCCGGTAAAAAACGGAACTGAAATCGGCTGCCGCTCGATCGCAAACCCAAGCGCCGCGAGTTCGTCCGCCAACCAGCCGCCGATGGCGGTGTCACCGATGCCGCCCGAGGCTTTGCCGCCAAGACCGGCGTAACGGTCGAGGTCGATCGAAACCCGTTCGTGATCGCGCATCGTGACTCCCGCACCTGCCGTCGCCGCTCCGGCGCGGACGGCGCACGCAGCCAGTCCGGCGGCGTTGAGCACCTGACGCCGGGTTGCCGTCATCGTCAAGCCGGGCCGCTGCGGATCATCGCAAGGCCGCGCGCCGCTCAGGCGTAGCGGCGCAAAGGCGGGAACCGGTACGTGCCGTTGAGCAACGGCGCGCGCGGCATGAACGCGCGCATGCTCAGCGCGAACGGCTTTTCGCGGGGCGCGGGCAGCCAGTTGCTGCGTCGCGCCGCGCCCGGATCGGCGCGCGCAATCCAGACATCGAGCGACCCGTCGGCGTTGTGCGCCAATCCCGTGGTCCGGTTGCCGATCGAATAGCGGTCGATCGCATTGGGCGTGAAGAACAACTGCCCGTCGGGCGTCGCTTCATAGAGCGTGACTGACCAGAAGCCGTCAACCGGCGGCAGTGCGTCCTTTGCGAAATGCAGATGATATCTGTCGTTGCGAAACAACCCATCGGGCGAGTCGCCCACCGAACGGGTGTAGAAAGCCTCCTCGAGCGGCAGCGCGAACAGGCCGCTGACCGCGGTCTGTGCGCGAAATTCATAATCCTGCTCGAACCGGCCTAGATCCCAGGACGGATAGGCCCAACCACCCACCACTTGCTTGCCGAGCCGCGACTGGGTTGCCACGGAACGCGCTTCGGCCACGCCAGCCTCAATCTCGCGGACCGCCGCATCGGAGAAAGCGGGGGGGCGGAAGCCGGTCCGCGACAGGCCGAGCGGCGCGACCCGCCCGAACAAGGCGTCGTCGGTCACCGGTGGCGGCGACTCGACGAGCAACGCGCCCGCGTCACGGAAATAGACCTGCCAGGGCGCGTCGCGCGCGGGCACCGGCATATCTAACGCCGGACCCGCCGCACCGCGAATGGCGAGACCGTCCTGCACCGCGCGCACGGCGACCACGTCCGACGGGCCGTCAACCAGCGTCCGCACGAGCGCAAAGACCCAGTTCGACGGCGCCCTGATGGCACCCACGGGCGCATCGCCCTGCGGCCCCGCGACGACAAAGCGTCCGCCGCCCCCGCCCGTCGTCCGACTCCCCAGAACCGCGATGTTGTTGGTGTACATGTCGACCAGCTGGAGCGAGATGTAGCGGGTCCCGGTAGGCGGCAGCGTGACCTCGACCGGGCCGGCGCGCAGATCCAGCATCGCACGCGAATACATCGTGTCGTTGTTCGGCGACGTCACCTTCTGCGTCCGGACGTTGGTCAGGTCGCGGTTGTGGACGAAGGCGTTGGCGGGTCCGTTGGCGAGGATGCGCTTGCGGACGTTGGCGACCTCGACCAGCGGAACTGTGTAGAGCCACGCATCCCGGGCGACGCTCTGCAGCGATGGGGCGGCCGCGAGCGTGCGGCTCCCGATCACCATGCCGCCGATCATCGTCGCGCCGCTTGCCAACAGGCTCCTACGATCCATCATGGCGCGCTCCTATTGTCTGACAGTCCGCTTCGGGGCTGTTTTTGTCTAACAACGCCAATTCCGGCCCGTCAAGGGCATTACGATATAAAGCGGCATCGGCTAGACACTCTCGTCGCAGGACGCGCTGAATACCGCATGCTCGCCCAATATCGTTTGACAATATTTGCGATCTGTCAGAAAAGTTCAAAAACGAAGCGGAGGGAGAGAGAGATGGCCAACAGGAGCTGGATCGGGGCGGGCGTTGCGGCAATGACAGCGATCCCGGGGATCGCGACGCCGGCGTGTGCGCAAACGGCCTCGACGCAGAATGAAGCGCCGCAGGCCAGTCCGACATCAACCGTGGAGGGCGAGGCCGACGACATCATCATTACCGCGCGCAAGCGTGACGAGCGCTTGAGCGATGTCCCGATCGCCGCCAGCGTCATCAGCGCGGGCGATATCGACCAACGGGGCGGGCTTCAGGGCGTGAAGGATCTCGTCACCACGATTCCCAGCGTGGCCTACGGAGACACCTCTACCCCTCTCACGTCCGAAATCTCTATCCGCGGGTCGGGCACCAGCCGTGGCACCAGCGCCGATAGCGGCGTCGGCCTTTACCGCAACGGCGCCTTTGTCGGCGGTGGGGCGCAGGGCGGCCGCACGTACAGCCGGTTTGACCTGTTCGATGTGAGCCAGATCGAAGTGCTGCGCGGCACCCAGGGCGCACTCTACGGGCGTGACGCGGTCGGGGGCGCCGTGAACGTCATCACCGCGCGGCCAACCGAAACGCCTGGCGGCCGCATTTCGGTAAAGAGCGGAAACAACCGGTTCGGCCAGCTCGAATTTGTGGTGAACCAGCCGCTGACCGATGGCCTGTCGGTGCGCCTGGGCGCGGACATACTCAATCAGTCCCGGGGATTCTACTATAATCCGGAATTGGGCAACTATATCGATTCCCAATACACCTACGGATTTCGTGGGCAGTTACAGTATAAAAACGACAATTTCGACGCAAACATCATGCTGGAGCATGCGACGAACAAATATCCTGCCTTGAACCTTCAACTGTGGATTCTGCCAAACGCTACCTATCCAAAAGGGTTGTTTATTGAACCCAGATATTCTCGTCCGGCGAACTTCGAAAATCTGGATACCGATCGTGTAAAAGCCGCTGAGTTTACGTGGCACTACAAGTTCGGCTCAGCAACGCTGACCTCGATAAGCCTGTGGCGAGAACGCACCGACCTGCAGCAGTTTGACAGCGATCTCTTCACGCCGGCGCTAGCCGCCCAGGTCGCCGCAGCGGGTCTGCTGGCGCCCGGCGCCACGGTGGGGGAAATCTTCGGCTCGCAGCAGAACAGCGGTCGCACCAAGACGTTCAATCAGGAACTCTATCTCTCCGGCGAACTCGGATCGCACTGGAAATGGCTGGTCGGCGGCGAATACGTGAACCTGCGCGACGGAAACACGATAATCACCAGCCGCACGCCGACCAAGGCCAATACATCGACCGGCACGCGCACGCTCAACGCTCTCCAGCTCAA
>JAFEEZ010000422.1 GCA_018240825.1 Pseudomonadota bacterium
CTGTCGGTCGATTTTTACGATCGTTTCGTGCCCGGGCGCAGCCAGCGCCAGATCGTTCGCTTCGCCGAATGGGCGAGCGTCGGCGTCGGTATGGCCGGCGTCGCGATCGCGATCGTTCTGTCGCGGCTCGACATCCATTCGCTGCTCGACCTAACGATCGAGCTGTTCGGGCTGCTCGGCGGCGCGTGCGCTGGGGCCTACACGCTTGGGCTCTTCACGCGGCGCGCAAACTGGCAGGGCGTCGCGATCGGCATCGTCGCGGCCTCGCTCATCACGCTTGTCGTCTGGATATTCGGGTTGATCCACCCCTATCTCTACCTCGCGCTGGCGATCGCCGCGTCGATCGCGATCGGCTATCTGGCGAGCCTGCTGTTCCCACCGCCGTGCCATTCGCTGGAAGGGCTGACGATCTTTTCGGGACGCAGGAAGGAGGCGCTCGCATCGATACCGGCTTCCTGAAAACGTTCGTCACCGTCGTCGATCAGGGATCGATGGCCGCCGCCGCGCGTGTGCTCAACATCAGTCCGTCTGCGGTCGCGCAACAGCTCCACGCGCTCGAACGCGACGTCGGCGCGCCGTTGCTCGTCCGGGTCGGCCGCACGATGCGGATGACCGAACAGGGCGCGCGCGTGCTGCCGCCGGCGCGCCAGTTGTTGCGCGACGCGGCCGACCTGCGCAGCGTCGCGCATGACGGCCAGGTCACGGGCGAACTGCATCTCGGCGCGTGCACGACGCCGCTCACGGGGCTGCTGCCGGATATTCTCGCGCGGCTCAGCCGCAAATTTCCCCAGGTCAACATCCACATCCAGTCGGCCAATTCGGCGCAGCTGTTCGCCGAGGTGGAAGCGGGCAAGCTCGACGCGGCGCTGGTGCTCGAAGCGCCCTATCCGCTGCCCAAGACGTGCGACTGGCAATTGCTGCGCGAGGAACCGCTGATCGTGTTGGCGCCGCGTGCGATGGCCGGGCGCGACCCGATCGCGTTGCTGCGCGAACAGCCGCTGATCCGGTACGACCGCACCTTGTGGGGTGGCCGTTCCGCCGACGAATATCTCGCCGAGGCCGGCATCGTGCCGCGGGTGCGGTTCGAACTCAATGCGCTCAACGCGATCGCGATGATGGTCGATCGCGGTCTGGGCGTCTCGATCGTCCCCGACTGGGCGCCGCCCTGGCCCGAAGGGATCGACATCGTCCGTCTGCAACTCCCCGAACGGCGGATCGGCCGCCGTATCGGCATCGTCTGGTCGCGATCGAGCGTGCGCACGCGGCTGGTCGCCGCGTTGCTCCAGGAAAGCAAACGCGTGACGGATTGACGCATTTGCTGGCCAGCGCCACCACAACATATATAGCCGTTGGATATAGTCCCGGCAGAAAATATTTTTGCCCGTGGACTTCCCTTTGCGCGGCGATCGGTCGAGACTTCGGGATCGCGCAATCGATAGACGGGGGTCATCAATGAACATCAATCACTGGCCGCGCCGCGCCGCGCTGTTCGCCGGCATCTCGCTGCTCGCCATCCAGCCCGCGTTTGCGCAAACCGCGCCGCAGGATTCGGCGCCGCCGCAAGCCGACAATGGCTCCCCGAGCGCGGCAGCGCGCGACGACGATATCGTCATCACGGGCTCGCGGATCGAAGGGGCGAAGACCGCCGGCGCGCTGCCGGTGACGGTGCTGGGCGCGGACCGGATCGAAGCGACCGGCAGCATGTCGGGCGACGACATCTTCCGCTCGCTGCCCCAGGCCGGCGACGTCCAGTTCCAGGAAGCGCGGACCACCGGCAACCTCAACGACGCGCGCGGCGACAATTCGTCGATCAACCTGCGCAGCCTCGGCACCGGAAACACGCTGGTCCTGCTCAACGGCCGCCGCATGATTCTGACGCCGGGGACGCAGACCGAGAATTTCGTGCCTGTTCAGACCGCCAACACCAACTCGCTGCCGGTCGGCGCGATCAAGCGGATCGAGGTGCTGCGCGACGGCGCGGCGGCGATTTATGGTTCGGACGCGGTGGCCGGCGTCGTCAACGTCGTGCTCGACGACCGCTTCAAGGGCGTTCAGTTCGCCGGGCGCCTCGGCTTCGCCGACGGCATGCGCGAAGGCACGATGTCGTTCAAGGGCGGGACGAGCACGAAATCGGGCGGCAGTTTCGTACTGTTCGGCAGCTATACGCGGCGGACGCCGCTGTTCGCGCGCGAGCGGGATTTTTCGTCGAGCGAGGATCATCGCGCCGCGCTAATGGGCACACCCTGGGCAGGCGACACCGCGTTCGACAACCGGTCGAGTTCGTCGCCATGGGGCGCGTTCACCGTGCTGGGCACGACCGCGACCATTCGCCAGGGCGCCACGGCGCTGACCACATCGGGCGTGTTCCACGTCGAGCCGGTCGCCAACGGCGTCGCCTGTTCGTCGACCGTTTACAACGGAAACCTGTGTCTCAAGAGCGGCACGATCACCGGCGCGGCCGACCGGCCGCTGCGGTATGACGAGAATCCCGACCGCACGATCCGCGGCGGGCTCGATCGAGTCACGATCTTCTCGACCTTCCGCCAGCCGATCGGCGGGGGCGCCACCGAACTCTACGGCGAAGCCGGCTATTATTACGCGCGCTCGCAGGGTCAGCGCGAGCAGTCTGCGCCGGTGTCCAGCGCCCCGATCTCGGTTCCCGCGACCAACTATTGGAATCCGTTCGGCGCGGTGCTGATCAACGGGGTCGCCAATCCCAATCGGCTTCCGGGCCTTGTCAACGTCCCGGCGGGCGGACTGGCGTTGCGGCTGACCAACTACCGCCCGGTCGACACCGGTCCGCGAACCTTCACGGTGCGCGACGACATGATCCGCGGTCTGATCGGGCTGAAAGGACGCTGGGGCGATTTCCGCTGGGACGGGGCGATCACCTATTCCTGGGCGCGGACCGACGACAATACGCACAACGCGATCAGCAATACGCTTTTCCAGCAAGCGCTCGCGAAGTCGACGCCCGACGCGTACAACCCGTTCAACGGCGGCAGCATCCCCAACTTCTCGCTGGGGGATGCGACGCCCAGCGATCCCGCCACGATCCGCTCTTTCCTGATCGAGGTGCACCGGATCGGCAAGACGTCGCTGCTGACCGGCGACTTCCGCGTTTCCAATCCCAACCTTCTCAACCTGTGGGCGGGTCCGATCGGCTTCGCCGCCGGGGTCGAGGCGCGCCGCGAAACCTATGACGACAATCGCGACCCGCGGCTCGACGGGACGAACAAATACACCGACAGCGTGACGGGGATTACGTACAATTCGGACGTCCTCGGCGCGAGTGCGTCGCCGGACGTGCGCGCGCACCGCAGCGTCGTGGCGGCCTATATCGAATTCGCGGTGCCGATCGTTTCGCCCGAAATGAATATCCCGCTGATGCGCTCGCTCAACTTCCAGCTGGCGGCGCGCGACGAGAATTATTCGGATTTCGGCAACGTGCTCAAACCCAAGGTCGCCGGGCTGTGGGAGGTGTTCAAGGGCCTCAGCCTGCGCTCGTCCTGGTCCCAGAGCTTCCGCGCGCCGAACCTGCCGCAATTCTACAGTTCGGGCACGCAGGTGTCGAACACGCGCACCGATTACGCGCAGTGCCGGATCAACGGCACCACGTGTTCGGGCGCCAGCACGCTTGAAATCCGTTCGGGCAACAGGGGGCTTAAGCCGGAGAATGCCGAGAACTTTTCGGGCGGGGTCGTGCTTCAACCGCTCCGCCGGTTGCAACTGACGGTCGATTACTGGTCGATCAAGGAAAGCGGCGTGATCGGCCTGCAGGGCGCGCAGAACCAGATCCTCTACGATTACCTGCTGCGTCAATCGGGCAAGAGCAATCCGAACGTCGTCCGCCTGGCGCCGGTCGGCGCGCAGATCGTCGGCGACCTTTCCTATGTCGAGGACGATTATTTCAACCTGCAGCCGCGCCTGTTCCGCGGTCTCGATTTCAGCCTGAGCTACGACAGCCCGCGGACGAAGGTCGGAACGTTCTCGATCGACCTCAACGCCTCGAAACTCCTGACCTATCGCCAGAGCCCGTCCGAGATGCAGGCGACGCTGATCGCCGCCAATGCGGCGGGCGCGCTCGGGACGGGGATCGCGATCACCGCGGCGGGCAGCCAGATCAAGATCGACGGCAACCCGGAATGGCGGGCTTCCGCCAACCTGACCTGGCGTCTTGGCGGGTTCAGCCTCGGCACGCTGGTCACCTATGTCGGTTCGGTGTTCGACACCGGCCCCGCGCTCGTGAACGGGCAATTCTTTGACGTCGGCAGCTACACCACCGCGAACGTCTGGGCGCAGTACCGGTTCGGCAAGAACAGCGCGCTGTCCGGATTGAGCCTGCGCGCGGGCGTGCGCAACCTGTTCGACAGGGAGCCGTCGCTCTATTCGTCCAATTACGGCTTCCTCGGCTCGATCAACGATCCGGTCGGCCGCTTCGCCTATTTCGAGGTATCGGCGAAGTTCTGACGCGGAGGGACGCGGCGCATGCGGCTGCGGCAGATCGAGATATTCCACGCCGTGTACGTCAACGGTTCGATCAGCGCCGCGGCCCGCGCCCTGCACATTTCGCAGCCGTCGGTCAGCAAGGTTCTGCGCCACGCCGAGAGCCAGCTTGGCTATACGCTGTTCGAACTGCTCAAGGGGCGGCTGGTCCCGACCGACGAAGCGCATGCGCTGTTCCGCGAGGTTGACGACGTGTTCGGGCGGATCGGATCGCTCCGCCAGGCGGCCGCCAATCTCAAGCGCGGCGGCGGGGGGCATCTTCGGCTCGGCGTCGTGCCGTCGCTCGCGCTGGAAGCGATCCCGTCGGCGATCGCCCGCTTCCGGCGCGCCCATCCGGCGGTGACCTTCACCGTCCAGACGCTTCATCACAGCGACGTGCTGCGCGCGCTGTACGAACGGCAAAGCGACATCGCGATCGCGTATTCCCCGTCCGAACATCCGCGGTTGGTCCGGCGTCGGCTGGCGCCCGGCAAGCTGGTGCTGCTGGCCCCCGCGGGAACCTTTCCCGATGCAACCGGCGCGATCCCGGTCGAACTGCTGGAAGGCCGCGATTTCATCGACGTCGCAGCCAGCGGGCCGCTCGGCGCGGTGGCGGGCAGCGCGCTGGAGGCGCTCGGCGTATCGACCCGGGAAGTCGTGTCGGTGGGCACCTATTACATCGCCGCCGCGCTCGTCCGGAATGGCATCGGCGTCGCGATCGTCGATGAATTCACCGCCCACGCGACGCTAGGCTCCGACGTCGATTGCTTCGACCTGGTCCCAACCCTCGACGCCGATGTTCATGCGGTCTGGCTGGAGGATCGGCCGTTATCGGTGCTCGCCGACAAGTTTCTCGACATGGCCGGCGAGGTTCTCGTCACGAGCGGCCGGGACATGATATGACCCCGCTTCACGCCATTGCCTCCGGCGCGCGCACGGCGCGAATCATGGTGGTTGGCGCGGGCGTGGTCGGCGTCGCGACCGCCTGGGCGCTTGCCCGGCGCGGGCATCGGGTGACGATCGTCGACCAGCGTTCGGGCCCGGGTGAGGGGACGTCGTTCGCCAACGGCGCCCAGCTCAGCTATGCCTATACCGACGCGCTGGCCAGTTCGGCGCTGCTCAAGCGTATGCCGGGGCTGTTGGTGGGCGCTGACCCCGCCTTTCGGCTAAGCCTTCATGCGGACCTGTCCGAAATACGCTGGCTGCTTCGCTTCCTGCGCCAATGCTCGTCCGCGGCGTTCGAGGCGAACACGCTGGCCGGGCTCGAACTCGGGCTGGAATCGCGCGCGGCGCTCCACGCGCTCCTCGATCGACATCCGCTCGAGTTCGCGCATGCGATCCCGGGCAAGCTCCACCTGCACGAAACCGCGGCCGGTTTCGCCGCCGCGTGCGCGCTCGCGGACGTCAAGCGGCGGCATGGCGCGGAGCAGCTGGCTTTGTCGCCTGCCGAAGCGGTCGCGATCGAACCCGCGATCGGTGAGCGGCGAGCGCGACTGACCGGCGCGATCTATTCGCCGCAGGATGCGGTCGGCGATCCGCACCGCTTCTGCATCGCGCTGACCGATCTGCTCGTGCGCGTATATGGGATGGAACCGTGGTTCGACGTCGCCGTCGCCGGTGTGACGCTGAGCGGCGGCGAGATGCAGGTTACGTTCGCGAACGGCCGCATCCTCGTTGCGGACCATGTCGTGTTCTGCACCGGCATGGCGCCGCCGATCGCGCCGTTGCGGACTGCGCTCGCCGGCCGCGTTATGCCGATGAAGGGTTATTCGTTCACCGCCGACCCGGGCGCCGCCGCGCCGCGCGTCAGCATCACCGATGTCGCGCGCAAGATCGTGTTCTGCCGTTTGGGCGACAAGGTGCGCGTGGCGGGGCTCGCGCAACTCGGCCGGCGCGACCAGACCGTCGATCCGGCGGACGTCGCCGCACTGATCGCCGCCGCCCGCGCGGCTCTGCCTGGGGCGGCGGCATACGATTCGGCGTTCAATTTCTGGGCCGGGCACCGGCCGATGACGGCCAATTCGCTGCCGGTCATTCAAGCGATCGCGCCGGGGCTGAGCGTCAATCTGGGCCACGGCATGCTGGGCTGGACCTATGCGATGGGGTCGGCCGAGCGCGCCGCCGACCTCGTCGGCGAAATGGTGAGCGCCTGATGACGGGACATGAAGAGGAATCGAACATTATGACTGGATTGCGCCCTTTCCGCCGCGCCATGACCGTGGCGCGGCTCGGCATCGCGTTGCTGGCCGCCGCCGGGCTCGTCGCCACGCCGCTCGCCGCGCAGAAGAAGGAACTGCTCGACTATGCGAGCATCCATTCGCCCACCATCGGCTATAACGGGATGGTGGCGACGCAGAACGCCGTCGCATCGGAAGTCGGCGCGCGCATCTTGCGGCGGGGCGGGAACGCCGTCGATGCGGCGGTCGCGGTCGCGTTCGCGCTCGCGGTGACGCTGCCGCGCGCCGGCAATATCGGCGGCGACGGCTTCATGCTGATCCACGATGCGAAGACCGGGAAGGACACGGTGATCGACTTCCGCTCGGTCGCGCCCAAGGGGGCGAAGCTCGACATGTTCGTCGATGCCCGCGGCAAGGAACTGCCCGCCGCCAGCCGCGGCTATCTGGCGCCATCCGTCCCCGGAACCGTTGGGGGCCTTTACGTCGCGCAGCGCAAATATGGCCGTCTGCCCTGGGCCGAGACGGTCAAGCCCGCGATCGCGCTGGCGCGCGACGGTATCGCGCTGACGCCGGACGAAGCGTTCGTCTTCACCTGGGGGAAGGAGCGCCTGTCGACCAGCGCCGCCGCGCGCGCCGCGTATTACAAACCCGACGGCAGCGCCTATCTCGCCGGCGAGACGGTCAGATATCCCGACCTCGCCGCGACGCTCGAAGCGATCGCCGCGCGCGGCGCCGACGGATTCTACAAAGGGCCCGTGGCCGAAAAGTTCGCCGCCGACATGAAGGCGCATGGCGGCCTGATCACGCTTGCGGACCTCGCATCCTATCGGCCGGTGGAGCGTCAGCCACTGGTCGGGAGCTATCGTGGTCTCACGATCGTGACGACGCCGCCCGCCAGCGCAGGCGGCGCGAGCGTCCTTAATATCCTCAACATCCTGGAGAACTTCGATCTCAAGGCTCTGGGCGGGGGATCGGCCAGGGCGCTCCACCTCGAAGCCGAAGCGATGAAGCTCGGCTATCTCGACCGTTACCGGGTGCTTGGCGACCAGGATTTCGTTACTGCACCGGTCAGGGGTTTCATCTCGAAGGGCTATGCCGCAGAGCGCGCCAGGCTGATCGACCCCGATAAGGCGCGGCCGGTCAAGGATATGGGGCGCGGCGATCCGTGGAAGTTCGAAAGCCCGACGACGACGCATTTTTCGGTCGCCGACCGCGACGGCAACGTCGTTTCGACCACCTACACGCTCGGCGCCGATTTCGGGTCGGGCGTGATGGTCGCAGGCACCGGCATCCTGCTCAACAACCAGATGAACAATTTCGACCATGACGGCGCCGCCGCCGCGCTCCGCGACGGCAAGCCGATGCCGCTCAACGCCATGGCGCCCGGCAAGCGCATGCTTTCCACCATGGCGCCGACTTTCGTATTCAAGGACGGCAAACCGTGGCTGGTGACCGGGTCGCCGGGCGGCAGCACGATCATCGACACGATCGTCGAAATGATCGTCAACACGGTCGATTTCGGGCTCAATGTCGACGAAGCGACGCACCAGCCGCGCATATTTCAGGACGCTGGCAATACGCTGAAGGTCGAACCGAACTTCAATCCCGACACCGTCGCGCTGCTCAAGGCGATGGGCCATCCGATCGTGCAGGGCGACACCCAGGGCAGCGCCCAGTCGATCATGATAGAACGCGGCATGTTCCTTGGCGCATCCGACCCGCGCCGCCCCGGCGCGCTGGCGGTGGCGCTGTAGGAGCGGTCAGCCGGCGTCAGGCGAACGCGGGCGATCGCTCATGGGCGCGGCGGCCGAGTAGATAGGTGAACGCGATCGCCCGGTCGTCCCCCAGCACCTGCAACGCGAACAAGCGGTCGAACAGGCTCGCTTGGGCGGTGCGCCGCGCCAGCAACGGGGTGGCGGCGGCGTCGAGCACGACGAAATCGGCCTCCTGGCCGGGTTCGAGTGCGCCGACACGGTCGTCGATCCCCATCACGCGCGCGCCGCCGGCGGTCGCCAGGTACAGCGCCCGGAACGGATCGAGCGCCGCGCCCCTGAGCTGGCAGACCTTATACGCTTCGCCCAACGTGTTGAGGACCGAGAAACTGGTGCCTGCGCCGATGTCGGTGCCGATACCGACCTTCGGCCTGTGCCGGTCGATCGCGGCGAGGTCGAACAATCCCGACCCCAGGAACAGGTTGCTGGTCGGACATAGCGCGACGCCGGCGCCCGCCGCCGCCATCCGAGCCAGCGCGGCGTCTTCCATGTGAACGCAATGCGCGAACACCGAGCGCGGCCCGACCAGGCCGAAACGCTCATAGACGTCGAGATAGTCGCGCGCGTCGACGAAACGATCCGAGACTGCGGCGATTTCTCCTTCATTTTCCGATAAGTGCGTATGCATCAGCACGTCGGGGTGCGCCGCGAGGAGTTCGCCCGCGTCCGCAAGCTGCGCGTCGGACGAGGTGAGCGCGAACCGTGGCGTGACGGCGTACCCCAGCCGTCCGCGCCCCCGCCAGCGCGCGATCAGCGCTTCGCTGTCCGCGCGCCCCTCGGCCACGGCGTCGCGCAGCCCCTCCGGTCCCCGATCCATCAGGACCTTGCCCGACACGATCCGCATGTCGCGCGCGAGCGCGGCGTCGAACAGCGCATCGACCGAGCAGGCATGGACGGTCGCAAACACCAGCGCGGAGGTGGTGCCGTTGCGCAGCAATTCATCGAGAAAGAACGCTGCTACGGCATCGGCATGAGCGCGATCGGCGAAGCGCGCCTCGGACGGAAAGATGTGGCGGTCGAGCCACGCAAGCAACTGTTCGCCGTGCGAGGCGACGCATTCGGTCTGCGGATAATGGACATGCGCGTCGACGAAGCCGGGCACGATCAACCCGCCCGGAAACGTCTCGACCGGCGCGTCGCCGATGCGCGGATGAACCTCGGCATAGTCGCCGCGCGCGACGACCAGCCCGTCCTCGACGACGAGCAGCCCGTCGGGATGGTGCCGCACCGCGCCGGCGCCGGCGTGCGCCGGATCGTGCGGCACGCTCAGGATTTCGGCGCGAAAGGCGCGGCGCGTCATGCCGCGTCCCGCAGCGCGAGCAGTTGGGCGAGCACCGCGACCGCGATGACGCCGGGTTCCTTTCCCGCAATGCCGGGCAGACCGATCGGGCAAGTAAGCCGGGCGGCGTCGACGCCGTCGCGGCCCAGTCGCGAAAGAAAGCGGGCGCGCTTGGTCGCCGATCCGATCAGCCCGACAAAGCTCGCCCCGCTCCGCAGCGCTGCGGCGGTCAGGCGGTAATCGAGCGCGTGATCGTGAGTGAGGATCAGCACAGCCTCGCCGCCGCGCGCTTCGGCGGCGCACGCGACCAGCGCGTCTTCGCTGGCCAGCACGACGCCGGGCGTCGCGGCGGCGTCTGGACGCGAATCGTACCAGGCCAAGTGAAGCGGCAGGTCGCCCGCGCGCGCCATGATCGCGCGGCCGACATGCCCCGCGCCGAACATGCGCACCGGCATCTGCTCGACGTCTGCCGGCTCGATGAACGCAGCGCCGGGTCCGGGCCGCTCGCCCCGTGCGGCCATCACAGGAATGTCCGTCGCGCGATCCGTCATACGATCTATCCGATTGCTGAACAGGCGCGCCACGACAGGACCGTCCGCCCCTATCCAGTCGCTCGCCCGGGGATCGATATTTTCGATCAGCAACC
>JAFEEZ010000423.1 GCA_018240825.1 Pseudomonadota bacterium
AATTTCGCGCTCGCCGTAAGCCATGGACTGATGCTGCTCGCGGCATGGCTGCTGCTGATGCGGCGCGACCTCGACGACGAGCGTCCCGAACCGCCGAAAAAACCGCTCAAGCGGCAATGATCGAGCGGCAATGATCCACGATCTCGCCTTTGTCGGTTTCCTCGCCGCGCTGATGGGCCTCGCGCTCCGGCGGCCGTTCCTGTTCATCCTGACTTACGTCTATATCGACATCGTCTCGCCGCAGCGGCTGACCTACACCCTGCTCAATTCGGCGCCGGTCTCGCTGATCGCGGTCGCGCTGGCGGTCGGATCGTGGATGCTGGTCGACCGCAAGGAAGACTGCCGCGTCGCGCCGCGCCAGGTGCTGATCCTGCTGTTGCTCGGCTGGTGCGCGGTCACGACGATGAAGGCGGACTTCCCCGCCGACGCGCTCGATAAATGGGACTGGGTGTGGAAATGCCTGGCCTTCGCCGCCTTCCTGCCGCTGACGCTGCGCACGCGGCTCAGGATCGAGGCGCTGCTCACCTTCATGTGCCTGTCGGCGGCGTCGATCATCATCGTCGGCGGGATCAAGACCGCGGCGGGCGGCGGCGGGTACGGCTCGCTCGACCTGATGGTGACCAACAATTCGGGGCTGTACGAAGGATCGACCATCTCGACCGTCGCGATCGCGATCATCCCGACGATCCTGTGGCTGGGCAAATACGGCACGATCTTCAGGCGCGACTGGAAGGTTAAATTGTTCGTCGCGGCATTGGTGTTCGCATGCCTGCTGATCCCGATCGGCACGTCGACCCGCACCGGGCTGCTGTGCATCGGCTTGCTCGCGCTGCTCAAGCTGCGCGATTCGAAGCGCAAGTTCCTCTACCTCGGGATAATCGGCGTGCTCGCCCTCGCGGCGATCCCGTTCCTGCCCAAATCGTTCACCGAACGGATGGAGACGATCAAGACCTATCAGCAGGACGAATCCGCCGCCACGCGCGTCGCGGTGTGGAAATGGACGTGGGAATATGTCCAGCAGCATCCGCTCGGCGGCGGGTTCGAAATGTATCGCCAGAACCAGATCCGGTACGACATCGTGAAGGCGGACGGCACCAGGGACAACGCCAGGCTCGACACGACGCTGACGACCGACCGCGCGCGCGCCTATCACTCGGCCTATTTCGAAATGCTAGGCGAGCAAGGCTGGCCAGGGATCATCCTGTGGGGCCTGATCGCGCTGGGCGGGCTGTTCCGTATGGAAGTGATCCGCCAGCGCTACAAGAAGGCGGAGGGCGACGAGGCATGGATCGCCCCGCTCGCGAGCGCGCTCCAGGCCGGGCAATTGCTCTACATGCTCGGCGCCTGCTTCATCGCGATCGCGTTCCAGCCGTTCATGTTCATGCTGGTCGGCGCACAGATCGGACTCGACACCTACCTCAAGCGCAAGCGCGCGGAGACGAGCTTCCAGCCGATGTTCAGGCGGCGTCCGCCCGCGAAGCCGCAACCGGCGCTCGCATGACGGCCACCAACGAACTTCGCGCGCTGACTAGCATCCGCGGGATCGCGGCGTGGATGGTTGTGCTCTACCACATCCGCCTGTCGATCGCGGGGTTGCCGCCGGCGTGGGTGCACGTCTTCGCCAAGGGGTACATCGCGGTCGATTTCTTCTTCCTGCTGTCGGGGTTCGTGATCTGGCTGAGCTGGGGCTCCCGGCTGCGCGAGGCCGGGTGGCGCGAGGCGCCGCATTTCCTGCAGAAACGCGTTGCGCGGATCTGGCCGCTGCATCTCGTCGTGCTCGGCGGCGCGGTGGCGCTGGCGCTACTGCTCGCAGCCGTGGGACGGCATGACCCGACGGCGTTTCCGTTCGGCGAGCTGCCGCTTCACGTTTTTCTCATCCAGAACTGGGGATTCACCGGCAAGCTGGCGTGGAACGATCCGGCGTGGTCGATCAGTTGCGAGTTGGCCGCGTATCTTGCCTTCCCGCTGCTTGTCCGCGCGGTCGACTGGCGCACGTTGCCGAGCTGGCTTGTCGCGAGCGCAGCGGCGGCTTTCCTCCTCATCCTCGCCGCCGTGATGAGCGGTCAGCCGACGCTCGGCCACGACATCGCCCGGTTCGGCCTGGTCCGCTGCCTGACCGAGTTCGCGGCGGGCGGCGCGATCTGCGCGCTGTGGCTGCGGTGGAGAGACGCCCCCGGTCTCCCCGCCGTACTGGCGTTCGGCTTCAGCGCCGCCGCGTTCGCCGGATGGGCGGCGGGATTGGCCGAAGCGCTCGCCATTCCCTTCGCGCTTGCCGGTTTGCTTCTGGGCCTTGCGCTTACCTCCGGGTTGCGCGGCAACCCGCTCGACGCCGCGCCGCTGCACTATCTCGGCGAGATCAGCTACGCGACCTACCTGTCGCATTTCATGCTGTTCGTCGTGTTCAAGCTCGCGTTCGTCGACGACCCCCACGCCGTCCCGGCGCTGCTTGTCGGCCTCTATCTCGCGACGGTGCTTGGCGCTTCGGTCGCGCTGTACCACCTGATCGAACGGCCCGCGCAGACGTGGGTCAACGGCCTCAAACTTCCCCGCTTGTCAGGAACGAAGAACCGGCCCGCGCATTCCTGACCTCGCAGTTGCGCGAGGATCGATGACCCGATTAGTCTATGGCGACGACAGCCATCCCGGCATCACGCGGAAGAAGGTGCGCCACGGCTGGGGCTATTGGGATGCCGACGGCAAACGCATCACCGACCGCGGCGAGATCGATCGGCTGAACGCAATCGGCCTGCCCCCGGCCTATCGCGACGCATGGTTCAACCCCAATCCCGACGGCCACATCCAGGCGGTCGGATGGGACGACAAAGGGCGAAAGCAGTATCGCTATCACCTGGAATTCCGGTCGCGACAGGAAGCCGACAAATATGAGCGCTGCGCGGTGTTTGGCGAAGCGCTGCCCAAATTGCGCGCCCGCGTCGCCTCCGATCTCCGCAAGCGCGGGCATAACAAGGAGCGGACGGTCGCCGCGATCGTCAAGCTGCTCGATATCGGACACCTGCGCGTCGGGAACGAAAGCTACGCCAGGGCGAACAAGAGCTTCGGCGCGACCACGCTGCGCAACCGCCACGCCAGCATCAAGGGCGGTACGATCAGGCTCCAGTACCGCGCGAAATCGGGCAAGATGCGCGCGCTGGCCGTCACCGACCGCAGCCTGGCGCGGTTCGTCAAGCAATGCCAGGACCTGCCGGGCCAGCAATTGTTCCAATATGTCGGCGAGGACGGCGAGCCGCGTCCGGTCACCTCGTCCGACGTCAACGGCTATATCCGCGAGGCAACGGGCTGCGACTTCACGGCGAAACATTTCCGCACCTGGGGGGCGAGCGTGATCGCGTTCGAGACGCTGGCTGACGCGGACCATGACATTGGACTCAAGGCGGTGCTGGAACCCGTGACGGAGGCGCTCGGCAACACTCCGGCCATTGCCCGCAAATCGTATGTGCACCCCGCGCTGGTCGACCTCGCCAAGAACGGGCAGGAGGCGTTTCGCAAGAAGCTCGCTCTACCGCGCGCGACGCGCTATCTCGATCGTTACGAGCGCGGTCTGATCGCGTTTCTCCAGCGTGGTCCGAAGTCGCGCCGCACTACAATCTAAAGAGAGCTCGATGATCAATATCGCCGCCGCCCCGCACCCTGCGATCGACCTCGATCAACAGGCCGGCGAATTTTATGACGCAACGGTCGCATGGTTTTCAACGCATTGGCTACAGATTCTGATCGCGGCCGGCGCGGGCGTTCTGTTGTTCCTGGCGCTGCACTTCGTCAAAAGCGTGGGCAAGCGGCTGTGCGACCGCGACGCGTCGCACACCGGATGGGGCACGATATTCGGGCGGGCGTTCGCCAAGACCAACAACTTATTTATCGCGATGGCCGCGGCGCAGATCGTCGTCAGCTTCGCGCAGTTCGCCGATGCGCCGCCAGCGTTCGTATCGGTCGTCCATTTCCTGTTCACCATCGTCGCGGTGTTTCAGAGCGCGATCTGGGCGCGCGAAATCATCCTCGGCGCGATCGAGCATCGCACCACCGCGGAGGATTATCACGGCGAGGCGTTGATCAACGCGATGGGGCTGATCCGCGTGCTGGTCAGTTTCGCGCTATTCGCGATCGCGCTGGTGCTGGTGCTCGGCAATCTGGGCGTCAATGTCACCGGCCTGATCGCCGGCCTCGGCGTCGGCGGCATCGCGATCGGCCTCGCCGCGCAGAGCATCTTTGCCGACCTGTTCGCGGCGATCGCGATCATCTTCGACCGGCCGTTCAAGACCGGCGACGCGATCACATTCGACAAGTCGGCCGGCACGGTCGAACGAATCGGCATGCGATCGACCCGCATTCGCGGCGCGACCGGCGAGGCGCGGATCATCGGCAACAAGAAATTGCTCGACAATGAAATCGTCAACAACACGCAGCGCGAGTTCCGCCGCGTCGTCTTCACGCTCGGCCTCGTCCAGCAAGTCCCGGCGGACACGATCGAATGCCTGCCGACGATGGTCAAGGAAATTGTCGAAGCGAAGGGGCTGAAGTTCGTCCGCGCGGGGTTCACCGGTTTTTCCCCCGCCGGGTATGATTTCAACGTCGAGTTCGATTCGCCGAGCGCCGCGTATCAGGACCTGTTCGACGCACGCCACACAGTCGGTATCGCGATCATCCGCCGCTTCGCCGAAGCCGGTATCGGCCTTGCCTATCCGCCGATGACGGTGACCGGCGCAACCCCGGTCGATCAGGTCGTCTCACCCGACACGCCGGGCGGACCAGCGGCGACCGGGACCGGCGCCGAGCCGAGCAGTTCAGCGGTCGATCAGGATTCGGGCGGCCAAACCTAAATTCCGCCCTCATCGAGGCTGAGCAGCGTGGCGTTGCCGCCGGCGGAGGTGGTGTCGACCGACACCGCGCGTTCGGCGACAAAGCGGTAGAGATAGTGCGGCCCCCCGGCCTTCGGCCCCGTCCCCGACAGCCCTTCGCCACCGAACGGCTGGCTGCCCACGACCGCGCCGATCATCGATCGGTTGATATAGAGATTGCCGACCGCCGCTTCCGCCTCAACCACGTCGCCCGCACGCGCAATGCGGCTGTGTAGCCCCATTGTCAGTCCATAGCCCTTGGCGTTCACCCGCGCGATCGTCTCCGACAGCTTGCCCGCGGGCCAGGTCGCGACGTGCAGAATCGGGCCAAACCATTCGGCATTGAGATCCTCGATCGCGTCGAGCCGGATCAGCGTCGGCGGGACGAACAGGCCGGTAGCGGGCACATCGAGCGTCTTGAGCACCTTGCCCTTGGGCGCGGCGCGATAGGCCATCAATTTGTCGTAGGCAGCCTGATCGATCACCGGGCCGACATCGGTCTTGGGATCGGCCGGGTCGCCGAGCACCAGCAGGTCCATCGCGCCCTTGAGCATGTCGATCACGCCGTCGGCGATCTCCTCCTGCAACAGCAGCAATCGCAGCGCCGAGCACCGCTGCCCCGCCGAACGGAAGGATGAGGTGACGACGTCCGCCACGACCTGTTCGGGCAGCGCGGTCGAATCGACGATCATCGCGTTGATCCCGCCGGTTTCGGCGATCAGCGGCACGATCGGGCGGTTATCGTCGGCGAGCAGCGAGCGCGCGATCTTTTTGGCCGTCGCGGTCGACCCGGTGAAAGCGACGCCCATAACGCGCGGATCGGCGGTCAGCGCCGCGCCGACCTCTGGCCCGCCGGGGACGAGGACCAGTGCGTCGGCGGGGACGCCCGCTTTGTGCGCGAGTTCAACCGCATAGGCTGCAATCATCGGCGTCTGGGGCGCGGGCTTGGCGACGACGGTGTTTCCGGTGACGAGCGCCGCCGCCATCTGACCGAGGAAGATAGCCAGCGGGAAGTTCCACGGCGCGATCGTCGCCCACACGCCGCGTCCCTCGAGATGGAGCGTGTTGCGTTCCCCGGTCGGCCCGGGGAGTTGGATCGGTTGCAACCCCTTGCGCGCTTGCTGCGCGTAATAGCGGCAGAAATCGGCGGCCTCGCGCACTTCGCCGATCGCGTCGGGAATTGTTTTGAACGCCTCCTGCACGCAGATCGCCATCAGATAGTCACGATTGGCTTCGAGGCTGTCGGCGAGGCGATCCAAGTAGGCGGCGCGCTGCTCTATGGGCGTCGCGGACCAAGCTGGAAAAGCGGCGTGGGCTCTTGCGACGGCCTCCCCAATATCGCCTCCCCGGCGAAGGCCGGGGTCCAGCTTCGAGCCGGTCGCGACTGGACCCCGGCGTTCGCCGGGGAAGTGGCTTACTTTGCTCGCAATGTCCTCCAGCACCTCCCGATCGCTCAAATCGATCCCGCTGGAATTCTTGCGGTCGCCGAACAGGTCGATCGGCAGCGGGATGCTCGGGTGCCGCGCGCCGCCGACCGCGGCGATCTTCTCGACCGGGTCGGCGAGAATTTCGTCCTCCGACAAACGTTCATCGGCGAGCTGGTGCACGAAACTCGAATTCGCGCCATTCTCCAGCAAC
>JAFEEZ010000424.1 GCA_018240825.1 Pseudomonadota bacterium
GAACCGGAATCGACGATGATCGCAGTTCTGCCGCTTCTTCTCGCCGGCGCCCCGCAGGTCGCCGCGCTTCCGCCCGCGCCGGCCGGGCCGCAAACCACGTCCGAGACAGGCCAGGACATCGGCGTCGCCGCGCGCCGCCGCGAGGAAAGGTTGCAGGACGTGTCGATCGCGGTCGCCGTGCTCGACGAAAAGACGCTGACCGAAACCGGGGCATTCAACGTCAACCGCCTCCAGCAATTCCAGCCCGCGCTGCAATTCTATTCGAGCAATCCGCGCAATTCGGCGATCAACATCCGCGGGCTCGGCGCGCCGTTCGGGCTGACCAATGACGGCATCGAACAGGGCGTCGGTTTCTACCTCGACGGTGTCTATGTCGGCCGCGCCGGCGCCTCGACCTTCGATTTCGTCGATGTCGAGCGAGTCGAGGTGCTGCGCGGGCCGCAGGGGACGCTGTACGGCAAGAACACGACGGCGGGCGCGGTCAATATCACCACCAAGGCGCCCAGCTTCACGCCCGAAGCGAGGATCGAGGTCAGCGGCGGCAATTACGATTTCCTGCAGATCAAGGGCACTGCATCGGCGCCGATCATCCACGACAAACTGGCGGTGCGCGTGTCGGTGTCGCGAACCAGCCGCAAGGGCACGATCTACAACGTCGCAAGCGACACCTACCTCCATCGCCAGGACAATTTCAACGCGCGCGGGCAATTGTTGTGGAAGGCGACGCCCAATCTCGACTTCCGGCTCTTCGCCGACTTCAACCTGCAAAATCCGTTATGCTGCGTCCAATATTACGCGCGCACCGGGTCGACCCAGCGGCCGCTCAATCGCCAATATGCCGCGTTCGCCG
The DNA here is from genome assembly GCA_018240825.1 of Pseudomonadota bacterium. Lineage (GTDB taxonomy): Bacteria > Pseudomonadota > Alphaproteobacteria > Sphingomonadales > Sphingomonadaceae > Sphingomonas. The sequence continues at coordinate 851 of JAFEEZ010000424.1, forward strand.
CAGCGCTGGGCTATGCGCCGCCGAGCACCGATCCATTCGATCGCGTGACCGATCTCGACGCCAGCATCAATTCGCGGCAGGAAATGGGCGGGCTGTCGCTCGTCGCCAATCGGGATCTGGGGCCGGCGACGGTCACGTCGGTCAGTTCGTGGCGCTATTGGGATTGGCTGCCGGCCAACGATCGCGATTTCGTCGGCCTGCCGATCACCACGGTGTCGCAAAATCCTTCGCACCAAAAGCAGGTTTCGCAGGAGTTCCGCATCGCGTCGAACGGCAAGTCGACGCTGCAATACACATTCGGCGCGTTCTTCTTCAACCAGACGATCAACACTCACGGCTCGCAGGTGCAGGGCCCGGCGGCCAGCCGCTGGCTGATCAGCCCGTCGAACCCCAATTCCAGCAACCCGGCGGTGCTCAACGGGCTGACCTCGACCAACACGATCAGTTTCGACAATACGAGTTTCGCGGTGTTCGGCAAACTCAACTGGGAAGTGTTGTCCAGGCTGCGCATCCAGCCCGGTCTGCGTCTCAATTACGACAAGAAGAGCGGGTCGTACGTGGCGGTGGTGACGACCGGCGCCGGCAGCACGACGCTGAATTCCGACCAGCGCGCCGTGCTTGCGCCGCAAAGTTACGCGCCGCGGTTCAGCGACTGGAACGTGTCGGGTGACGTCACGCTGTCGTATGACTTCATGCCCGACGTTCATTTCTATGCGACCTATGCCCGCAGCTTCAAATCGGGCGGCATCAATCTGTCGGGGCTGCCGCTCGACGCAGCGAACAACCCGATACTGGGCGCCCAGACGGTCAAGCCCGAAAAGGTCAATCACTATGAAATCGGTCTCAAGACGCAGTTTCTGGACCGCCGCCTGACGGTCAACCTCGCCGGGTTCTGGACCGAGATCAGGGACTATCAGGCGACCGTCACCAACGGCCAGCTCGGCGTGATCCGCGGATATCTCGCCAACGCGGCGGCGGTCCGCGTGCGCGGCGTCGAATGGGACACGTCGTATCGCGCGTCGGATCGCTTTCGCGTCTATTTCAACGGCGCGTTCACCGACGCCAGATATACCGATTTCAAGGACGCGCCGTGCCCGCCCGAGCTGTCGGGCGGCACGACCGTGACTGGCAATCAGGCGCCGAGCGCCCCCGGCACGCCCGGCGGCCTCAGCCCGGCCTTCTGCGACATTTCGGGGCAAATCCTGCCGGGCATCTCCAAATGGTCGCTATCCTATGGCGCCGAATACAATGTCCCGGTTCGCGGCGGCGAAGTTTATTTCGGCTATGACGGCAGTTACCGGACCAAATTCTCGTCCAATCCGTCGCGCTCGCTCTACACCGATATCAACGGCTATTCGCTAGCCAATTTCCGGGTCGGGTTCCGCAAGGACAAGCTCAACGTTTTCGCCTGGGCGCGAAACGCGTTCGACCAGCACTATTTCGAGCTGCTGAGCGTGCAGTCGGGTGGCACCGGCCTGATTGTCGGCCAGCCGGGCGACCCGCGCACGTTCGGCGGGACGGTGAGCATCGGTTTTTGAGTCAGCTCTCTCCCGCTGGCGGGAGAGGGTTGGGTGAGGGTCTTCTTTCTTCTTGGAAGCGGGAGAGGAGACCCTCATCGCCCGAGGCGCCGCGCCGTCGGCAAAGCCGCCGCCGCTCGGGCCGCGGCGCGTCCCGGCGGCGGGACCAAGCGATGCTTCGCCCAAAAACAAACGACCGAGTCGTTGCCGACCCGGTCGCCTGCGTGACGATTGCTCGTCAGCCCCCTTGGAGCTTTCGCCCGCACGCCTCGAAAGGCGGAGCTGAAAGCTGGTCCCCGAACCACGGCCTGTGACCTGCGTTTCGTGAACGAATTTGCTAGGCGGCGGTGGCGGGTTTGTCACCGCAAAACGGGTCCGGCTTCGCCGATTGCGGCAAAGCTGTGACGATTCCGCCACAGCGTCGCCTTGGTTGCCAGTCGCCCGCCCCCGCCCTAGAGCATCGGGATCCGGGGGCGGACGAGTGAGGCCTGTTTGATACTCCTGTCGCGCTACGAACGCATGATTGCCGGACGTTACCTGTTGCCCGGCAAGGGCGAGCGGTTCATCGCCCTGGTCGCGGGGTTCAGTCTGGTCGCGGTGATGCTCGGCGTCGCTGCGCTCGTCATCGTGATGAGCGTGATGAACGGGTTTCGCGCCGAACTGTTCGACAAGATCGTGGGTCTGAACGGTCACGCCGTGGTTCAGGGCTATAACGGCCAGCTGCGCGATTGGCGCACGGTGCTGGCGGAGGCGAAGGCGACACCGGGCGTGATCAGCGCGACGCCGCTGATCGAACAGCCGTTGATGGCGACGTTCAACGGCCGGGTCGAATTCATCCTGTTGCGCGGACTTGAGGTCGGCGACCTGCGCAACAATTCCGCGATCAGGAACAACGTCGTGGTCGGTAGTCTCGCCAACATCACCGCGGGCAGCGACCGCGTCGCGATCGGATCGCGCCTCGCCGAATCGCTCGGCGCGCAGGTCGGCGACCAGATCACGATCTGGAACCCGGCGGGTCAGTCGACTCCGTTCGGCACCGTGCCGCGAATGGTCGCGTACACCGTCGGCGCGATCTTCGAGGTCGGCGTGTACGACTATGACAAATCCTACGTGGTCATGCCGATGGAGGACGCGCAGACACTATTGCTGCTGCCGAGCGACACGGTGGGGATGATCGAGGTCAAGACCAGCGACCCGGACAAGGTCGGCGAAATCCTGCGCCCGCTCGCGGCGAAGGTTCAGGGGCGCGCTGTGATCCAGGACTGGCGCCAGATGAACTCCGAACTGTTCGAGGCGCTGGCGGTCGAACAGGTGGCGATGTTCGTGATTCTGTGCATCATCATTCTGGTCGCCGCGTTCAACATCGCGTCGTCGCTGATCATGCTGGTGCGCGCCAAGACGCGCGATATCGCGATCATGCGCACGATGGGGGCAACGCGGCGCAGCCTGTTGAAGATTTTCGTCACTATCGGTTTCATCATCGGTGCCATGGGGACGGCGGCGGGGCTGCTGCTCGGCTTCGTGTTCCTCTATTTCCGGCAACC
>JAFEEZ010000425.1 GCA_018240825.1 Pseudomonadota bacterium
AGATCAAGGACGCCGCCGCCACGATCCCCGCTCCAGACCTCGGGACCATCGCCTCCACGGTGGGCACCGCGATCACCACCGCGCTGAGCTCTGTCGGTGACTTCCTCAAGACGGTGGGCCAGACGATCAGCGACGCGCTCAAGACAGCGGCCGGCACGATCCCCACCCCAGACCTCTCGGCGATCGCTTCCACCGTCGGGACCGCCATCCAGTTGGCGCTCTCCAACGTTGGCTCGTTCCTCACCTCGGTCGGCCAGACCTTGATGACGGCGCTCCAGACGGCCGCCACGAGCATGGGCCTCCCCGACCTCAGCGGCGTCGCCTCGAAAGTGGGCACGGCGCTTGAGTCCGCTCTCTCCGGGATCGGCACCTTCATCTCGGGGGTTGCGACCTCGGTCTCCGACGCGATCACCGGCCAGCTCGGCCAGGTGACGATCCCCGACGCCACGACCGTCGTCTCCAAGGTCGGCTCGGCGATCACCACGGCGTTCACTGACATCGGCTCCTTCATCCAGGGCGTCGCCGGCTCCTGCGGCTCGGCCCTCATCGAGGCGCTCGGGAACATCGACCTCAGCGGGCCGATCCAGGCGATCCAGAGCATCGGCACCGTGCTCGTCGAGACCGCCGGGAAGGTGACCGGCCTCCAGACGCAGCTGTCCGGCGTCTTCGCGACGATCGGCGCCCTCGACTGGTCGGGCATCTTCACGACGCTGACTACCGCTGTTGGCACGCTCGCCACCGACGTCCTCCCCAAGGTCCAGGCCTTCGGGGACGGCGTGAAGACGATCTTCGACACCGCCTCCAAGCTTGACTGGTCCACGATCTTCTCCACCCTGACCAGCCTCGGCGACTCAACGTTCTCAACCGCACAGACGGCGCTCGAGAACTTCGGGAAGGCGGTCCAGACCGTCTATGACGCCGTCTCCAAGATCGACTGGTCCGCCGCCTTCAGTGGGCTCACGACGGCGGTCTCGACGGTCGGTGACGCGATCACCACCGTCCTCGGCAAGGCCGGCGAGTTCAAGGACAACGTCGCCTCCGCCCTCGGCCTCGGCGCGCAAGGCGGCGGCTCCCTGGACCCGAGCTCCAAGGTCCCCGTCTCTCTCGACAACGTCGACGTCAAGATCGCCGACTCGTTCGGCCAGTCGGTCGCCGACCGGATCATCGCTTCGGTCGCCGTCGCGAACTGGGACTCCCTCTCCACGGTCGTCTCCACGTCGATCGGGACGGCGATCGCCGGGGCCGACGCCGCCGTTGCCGAGACCGCGAAGACCTCCGGTGCCCGCCTCCTCGCCGCGATCGGCCAGGGCCTCGGCCCCGGCGTCGAGGGCCTGGCGGCCGCGCTCAAGGCGGTGATCTCCGCGGCCATCACCACGGCGACCGCGAGTGGTGGGGACGAAAGTGACCAGGCCGGGGTGGGGATCGGTGCCTCGATCGCCGCGGGCCTCGCCAGCTCGGTCGGCTCTGCGAACTTCGACGCGGTGGGCGCCGCCGTCAAGGCCAAGCTCGCCGCCGCGCTGGCCACCGGGCTCGATGGCGTGGACGCCGGTGGTGGTGACCCCGCCGCCGGTGGCCAGGCGGCCGGCTCTACGGGGATCGGCGCCTCGGTCGCCTCCTCCCTCGCCAGCTCGATCACCGCCTCGGACTTCTCCGCGGTGGGCACCGCCATCCAATCCAAGATCTCTGAGGCGCTCGGGGCGGCGATGAGCGGCGGTGGCGACCCCGCAGCCGGGGGCCAGGCCGCTGGGACCGACACCGGAGGCGGCCTCGCAGCCGGCGTGGTCGCTTCCTTGGTCGCGAGCATCCAGGCCGCCGACTTCTCCCTGGTGGGCGCTGCGATCTCCGCCAAGCTCTCCGAAGCTCTTGCCTCCGGTGGCACGCAAGGCGGCTCCCCAGGTGGCGGCCGGGACAGCGGGGCGGCGGCCGGCAGCGGGCTCTCCGGGATCGGCGAGTCGATCGTCACGCAGATCGCGACGGGCATCACCACCGCGAGCGACCAGATCTCAACGGCGATCTCCACGGCCCTGACTGCCGCCGGCACCGCGATCACTACGGCGACGCAGGCCTGGGACGCCACGATGCAGACGGCGATGACCACGCTGGGAACCGACGTCTCCACCGGCATGGCCGCCGTGCAGGCCGAGATCACCACGGCGTTCGACACGATCGGCACGATGGTCACCACCGCGACGACGACGATGACGACCACCGTCCAGACGATGGCCACCAACTTCGGAACGGCGGGCACCGACGCCGGCACGCAGTTCAACACCGGGCTCCAGGGCGGGATGACGGCGGCCCAGACGACGGTCACCAACGCGATGGCTGCGGTCCAGGCCGCCCTCGACGCCGGAGCGCAAGGGGCGTTCGATGCCGGCGCCGCGATCGGCGAGGGCTTTGCGAAAGGCATGGAGTCGGCGCTCGGCCGCATCCAGGACGCCGCGAACGCGATGGTCGCCGCCGCGAAGACGGCTACCGAAGCGGAGGCGGAGATCGCCTCTCCGTCGAAGGTGTGGCAAGACCTCGGCTACCAGACCGGCCTCGGCTACGCGACAGGCATCACCGACGCCACCGGCAAGGTCGGCGCCGCCTCTGCGGACTTGGCGAACTCGGCGACCGACATGGTCAAGAAGGTGATGGCCAACGCCGACGACCTCCGCTCCCATTGGCAGGGCGTCAGTGACCAGATCGTCAACGACCGCCGTCAGTGGGCCAACGACCTCCAAGACAAGCTCATGGCGAACGTCAACGTCGTCGTCGATGACAAGGAGATGGGCAAGTACGTCATCGGCAAGGCCGTCGCCCCGATCCTCAGCGCGCACGGCCGCGTGGGCCACCGCACCGGGAGGTTCACGTAATGGCGATCCTGGGCACGCAAGTCACCACGCCGACGTTCCCGGGGACGGTCGTCCAGGCCGGCACGCTCAACACGCGAGCCTGGGTCGACACGCAGTTCATCGCGCCCGCCGCCGGCTGGGTCACCCGTCTCGGCGCGTGGATGCGGCGGAACGGCAACTCGCCGAAGGTGACGCTCGCC
>JAFEEZ010000426.1 GCA_018240825.1 Pseudomonadota bacterium
CAGTCGCTCGGGCTGACCTTCCTGCAGGGCTACGGCCAGACCGAGGCCGCGCCGGTGATTTCGTGCAACCGCCCGCGCGCTGGCCTCAAGATGGACACGGTGGGTCCGCCGCTCGACAAGGTCGAGGTCAAGATCGCCGACGACGGCGAGATCCTGGTCCGCGGCGAACTCGTCATGCATGGCTATTGGCGCAACCCCGAAGAGACCGCGCGCGTTCTCAAGGACGGCTGGCTGCACACCGGCGATGTCGGGATCATCGACGAGCGCGGGCGGATCAAGATCACCGACCGCAAGAAGGACCTCATCATCAACGACAAGGGCGACAACGTGTCGCCCCAGAAGGTCGAGGGGATGCTGACCCTACAGCCCGAAATCGGCCAGGCCATGATCGCCGGCGACCGGCGGCCGTATATGGTCGCGGTGCTGGTCCCCGATCAGGAATGGACGCAGGAATGGTGCGCACGCACCGGCGCAACCTGCGACCCGGGCGCGTTGATGGACGATCTCGACTACCGCGCCGCGTTGCTCGCCGCCGTCGAGCGCGTGAACAAGGACCTGTCGGTGATCGAACGCGTCCGCCGCTTCATTCTCGCCGACGAACCGTTCACGATCGAGAATCAGCAGATGACGCCGAGCCTCAAGATCCGGCGCCACGTGCTGAAGGAAGTATATGGCGAGCGGCTGGACGCGCTCTACAAACCGTAGCGTTTATTGGCCCGCCGCCACGGTCAGCCCTTCCTTCGCCGCGACCGCCTTGGGCACGACTTCCATCGTCCAGTCCTTGTCGGGCCGCAGATATTTCGCCGCCACCGCCTGTAATTCCGACGCGGTGATGCCGTTATAGTCGACGATAATCGACCGCGCCGCGTCGATCAGTCGCGGATCGTAAGTGGCGCCGCCGAGCAGGTTGAGCCAGAAGCCGTTGCCGGTCGACGAGCGCAGCACATACTGGATCATCGGTTCCTTGACGCGCTTCAACTCGTCGTCGCTGATCGGGTTCCTGGCGAGGTCGGCGGCGATTTCGCGCGACAGGCGGAAGAACAACCCGGTCTTGTCGGGCGGGACCTGGCCCAGCGCCATCACACGGCCTCCGCCGCGTAGCCCGGTAGGCCAGCTCGACTGCACGTTCGGGCTATAGCTCGCGCCAGATTCGGTGCGCAGGCGATCGAACAGCCGGTCGCTGAAAACTTGCGCCAGCACTTCGAGCTGGCGGCTTTCGGCGATGCCTTCGACGCCGCCGCCGGTCGGCCAGGCGATCAGCGCGACCGCCTGGTTCTCCTGTCCACTATGCGTGCGCACCACCGGGTTCGCGTTATGCGCCGGGAAGCGGATCGGCGCAGGCGCGGCGGCGGCGGCATTGCGCGGCTTGAGCGCGCCAAGCGTCCTCGCGACCGCGGCGATTGCTTCCTCGGCCTTGACGTCGCCGAACACCTGCACCTCGATCGGTCCGCTTTCGAGCACCGGCTTCCAGAACGACTTGAAGCTCGCTGGCGTGAGCGCATCGACCACCGGCTTGGGCGGCATGCCCCAGCGCGGATCCCGGTCGTGGAGGAAATATTCGAGATCGCGGCTCAGCACCCCGTCCGGCGACGCGTCCAGCCCGGCATAATTGTTGTTCAACAATGCCTTGGCGCGCGCGATCGGCGCGGGGTCCCAGCCTGGCGCGGACAGCTTGTCGGCGAGCAGGCGGAGCTGGTCCTGATAGTCCGCCGGCGAACTGACCGCGCCCAGCACGAACGCATCGTCGTCGATCGCGAAGTCCATCCCGAGTCTGCGGCCAGTCATCAACTGGTCGAGCTGTTCCTGGCCGAGGCTGCCGATCCCGCTCGCCACCAGCGCGAGATCGCCCGCCCAGACAGGAGTGCGCTTCGTCGATGGCAGGGCATTGTACCCGCCGCCCCAGCGGACCCGAACATAGACTCGATTGGTCTCGCCTGCATTGGGATAGAGCATCAGCCGCACGCCGTTGGCAAAGACGATCTTTTCCATGTCGAGTTCAGGGATCATCTCGCGGCTGACGACGGCGCCGGGCGCGCCGAGCGGCGGCAGCTTCGAGAAATCGACCGCGGCATAGGCGGTGCGCTTGGGCGCCAGTTTCGACACGTCGGCCGTGAGCGCAGCGGCGAGCTTGGCGCTGGCGCCGGTGTCGGTGGTCGGCGTCGACACGAACGCGCGCGTCGCGTCGCCCTCGAAAATCCGCTTGGTCGACGCCAGGATCGACGCGGGCGTGAACATCCCCTTCTTCCGCGCGTCGGTCAGGATCGCGTAGGACACGTCGGGCGCCGCCACCGTTTCGCGGATGTCGAGCGCGGAGACCATGTTGTCGGCTTGCGCCGATCCTGCTTCGACCCGCGCCGTGTCGACGCCGTTCTTCATCGCCGAGTCATACTCGGCCAGTTCGCGATCGAGTTCGGCCTGGCTCGGCGGGTTGGTCATCGCATCGGCGATCACCGCGCGGACATCCTTCAGCGCCTGTTCCCAATTGTTGCCGACCGGCTGGATCGTCACGAACGTGCCGTTCACCGACCGCGCGACATCGTCGAGGTTGACCCCGGCCGCGATGAAGCTGCCGCCGCTGCGCGCGCGCGATTCGAGCCGGCGGTTGATGATCTGCACCGCAAGCAGGTCGACCAGGCGCTTCTGGTTGAAGATCACCAAGTCCTGGTTGAAATGCCACGGGCGCAGCACCGCCATGGAAACCACCGCCGGAATGCCGGGCTCGACCAGCGAACCCGTGATCGGCTGTTTGGTCGCCGGCGTCCCGAAATCGGGATCGGCGGGGTTGGGTCCCTTCCCTTTCCAGCTGGCGAAGTTCTTGTCGACCAGCTGTTCGAACACCACCGGGTCGATGTCGCCGGAGATGATCACGACGGCGCGTTCGGGGCGGTACCATTTATCGTGAAACGCGCGCAGCGACGCTGCGGTCGCCGCCGTCAGCGTCTTGGTCGTGCCGATCGGCGAGCGCGACGCGAAGGGCTGACCCGCAAAGATCGTCGCGCGCATCGCATCACCGTAACGGACCTGCGGCCCCGGGGCCTCGCGCTGTTCGGCCAGCACCACGGGGCGCTCCGAATTGACGACCTTGTCGTCGAAACTGGGCGCCTCCATCATGCCGGACAGGATTTTGAGACTCTCGTCGACCGTTTCCGGCGTCGCGGCCGGCAGGTCGAGCTTGAACACCGTCTGGGTGAATGTCGTCGAAGCGTTGGTGTCGCTGCCGAATGTCGCGCCAAGCCGCTGCCAGGTGCGTTTCGCTTCGTTGTCCGCGACGTATTGGCTGCCGCGGAACACCAGATGCTCCATGAAGTGCGCGTAGCCCTGTTCGCTGTCCTCTTCGTACAGCGACCCGGCGTCGATGCGGACGCGGATCGAAACCTGTCCTGGCGGCACCCCGTTCCTGCGCACCGCGTAGCGCAAGCCATTGGGAAGCGTGCCGAAATGCCAGTTGAGATCGGGCGTGATGTCGCTGCCCTTGAACAGCCAGGGCGAACGATCGACCTCGGGCCGGATCGCCGGCTTGGAGGCGGCCGACGGCGCCGCCGCGGGTATCTTGTGCGAAACGGTCTGCGCGATCGCGGGAAGCGACAGGCTCAGGGTGACGGCGACAACAAGCGACAGGCGGGGCGCGCGAGGCAAAATAGGCATAGGCGCTCCGTGTAGGGATTCGATCCTTAACCGGCAATGGCCGGCCAACGGCGACGAAACGACCACGAATACCGCCCCAATTCGCCATGTTTTGGTCAAACCGGGCTTCTAGCGGATCGCGACGGAGCCGCCGGGGCGGATGGACGTTGAGCGACCGTGCCTGGGGAGGCGCGGCAAAATTACGAGGCGCGTGTGAGCCTGCAAGAAAAGATCGTTCCCGCAGCCCGAAGCGACGTTTCCGACGGTCGCGTTCCCGACATGACGATGCTGTCGGGTGCGCCGCTGCCCGACGCCGCGGCGGAGCGACAGGCGCAAGGCAAGCGTCCGCTGATCATCCGCTATGGCAAGCATTTGCGGGGCTTTTTCGACCGGCTGATCGCTGCCTCATCGCTGGTGTCGAACGATCCGGTGCTCGACGTTCGCGATTTTGCATGGACCGAGCAGTTGCGCGCGAATTGGCGGGCGATCCGCGCCGAGGCGATTCACGCCGCGCTCGGACGGCACTCTCCCTCGCTCGCCAGCGTGTCGCCGGACCATCGCGCAATCGCGCCCGTCAATATGTGGCGCAGCTTCTTCCTGTGGGGTTATGGCTATTGCGTAGAGGAGAATGTCGAACGCTGTCCGGTCACCGCCGCGACGGTCGCCAAAATCCCCGGCCTCAACAGCGCGTTCTTTTCGATCCTCGCGCCCGGCACGCACATTCCCGCGCATCGCGGCGTCACCAAGGGCCTGATCACCTGTCATCTCGGGCTGATCGTGCCGCGGGATGGCGATGTCCGCATGCGCGTCGACGACCGCATCGTCCGCTGGGCGGAGGGCGAAACTTTGGTGTTCGACGACACCTACGACCACGAGGTATGGAACGACACGCAGCACACGCGCGTCGTCCTGCTGATCCAGGTCCGCCGCCCCTTGCGCAATCCGGGCAGGTGGATCGCTGACACGTTCCTCAATGTCATCCGTCGCTCGGCCTTCGTCCAGGAAGCGCGCGACAACGTGATCGCGTGGAACGCGGCGGTAAAGCAGCTCGATGTCTAGAGCGTGGCGGATCGGATCGAAAACAGGATTGCGTTGCTGATCGCGTAGACCGCGCCATCGGCGCCGATCAGGGTCGGGGTGTACGCCTGCCCAAGCCCCGCCGTGATCCGGATGCTCTGCGACAGCGTGTTGTTGGTCAGGTCCCAGCGATAGACGATGCCGTCCTCATTGTTCGCTATGATCGACTTGCGCGCCGGATCGGCCGCCATCGTGTTGATGCACCACTCGCGCCGCCCGATCCCCGAGGCGCCGTCCGGCGTCGGCCCCAGGATCGTGAACACTTCCTTCATCACCTGCACGCTCGGAATGATCGGATCGGCCTGGCTCGCCTTGGGGTCGAGGATCGCGAGCTTGTTCAACCCGTCGCCCGTCCCCGCGCCCGCATAGTTGTTGTACTTGACCGCGAGCAGGTAGGTCGACGGTCCGGCGTACGACGGGACCATCGCCGCGGGGATCACGCTGGGCGACACGTCCCAGCCGAAGCTGCCGGGCGACCCGACCGGGTTGAGCGACGCATCGAACTGCAACAGCCAGCCGCGCCCGTTATGCGTCCCGAACGTCGGTTCGAGCACGCCATAGAACACGCGGCCGTCAGTTCCGACCACGGGCGCCGCAGTGCCGTCGTCGCTGATCCGCGCGGGCGCGCCCGTGCTGGGATCGTTCAGCGCGACCTTCGCCTTCGTTGCGAGCGTGATGCTGTCGAGCGCGAGCAGATACCCGCGCTGCGTCACGCCCGTAATGACCTCGGTATTGACGGCGATATAGATCGTGGCGCCATCGTTCGAAATTGCCGGCGCGCAATTCATCGCCGGCTTCTTGATCCCGGCGTCGCCTGCCGCGGTCGCGGCGCTGACCCAGACGCCCAACCCGCTGGCCGACACGCGCGCGATGCCGCTGACCAGTCCGCCGGGGCTCGTCCCACTCGCCACCTGGAACCCGAAAAAGATGTTGCCGTTCGCATCGGCGGTGAGCGGGGTGCAGATAAACACGTTGGCGTCGAACGCGGTCGGGTTGGCCGCGTAAGTGGCGTCGCCGTAGAAAATGATGCTCTGCTGCACGCTGGCGGCCGAATCCGGATCGCTGCGGGCGATCAGCTTGCCGCCCAGGTCGGGCACATAAAGCTTGCCCTGCGCCGTCAGCAGCACGTTGTAGGGCGGCAGCCAATTGTGCGGCGGCGGCGTGTAGTTGTTCGTCGTCGTCCAGATCACCGCGCCGGTCGCCCCGCTGCGGCCCTCCACACGATACCCGCCATTGGCGCCGGTCTTGACGGGAACCACGACGGTGTTGCGGGTCGTCACGACCGGCGATCCGTAATGCGTTAGCAGCGCGCCGTAGGTTGTATATTGCGGGGCGAGATCGACCGGCGTCTGCCAGGCGATCCGGGCCAGATCCTGCGACGTGTTGGCGCTGACCGCGGTGTGCTGCGCGTCATGGCCGTAGCTGAACCAGGCCGCTCCGACGACTGGCGCGGGGGTGGGCGTCGGCGTCGGCGTTGGGGTCGGGCTCGGCGTGGGTGTCGGCGATCCGCCACTGCCGCCGTCGCCGCACGCAGCGAGCAGCGCGGATGACGACAGCATCAGGACGGCGCTGCGGCGCGAGACGAGATTGGCTGGCGCGGCGGGCAGGACAGGACGGTTGGTCATGGTAAGCCGGCATATCCTTTCGATCGACGCAACGCACTACCCCCTTCTCCGTTCCTGCGAAAAGCGGACCGCTCGACGGGCGGCTTACCGAGCCGCAGGCCGCTCCGCGGAACTACCCTTGACACCCGTCGTTTCCTCGACGG
>JAFEEZ010000427.1 GCA_018240825.1 Pseudomonadota bacterium
GAAGATCCTGCGCGGCGAAATCCCGTCGGAGCGCGTCTACGAGGATCAATGGGCGATCGCGTTCCACGACATCGCGCCGCTTGCGCCCATGCATATTCTCGTGATCCCGACCGGTCCCTATGTATCGTGGGACGATTTCAGCGCACGCGCATCGGCCGATGAAATCACCGGCTTCGTTCGCGCCGTCGGCAAGGTGGCGCGCGACCTCGACCTGGTTGCGCCGGGATATCGGCTGCTCGCCAATGTCGGGACCCATAGCGGTCAGGAAGTGCCGCACCTTCACGTCCACCTGTTCGGCGGCAAGCCGTTGGGGCCGATGCTCGCGCGTTAGGGGGATTGCGCGCCCGGCGTTTGCGGCTAGGCTCCGCGGCCAACACAGAATGACAAGGTTAGGGGTGGCCCAATCATGATTTTCGACCGCGTTAAACCGCTGGATGCGATCCTCGCGACCGCCGAGAAGAAGGGGCTGCACCGATCGCTCGGCGCGTTCCAGCTGACCATGCTGGGCATCGGCGCGGTGATCGGCACCGGCATCTTCGTGCTGACGTCCGAAGCCGCGCAAAAGGCCGGGCCGGGCATGCTTCTCAGCTTCGTCCTTGCCGGTTTCGTCTGCGCGGTCGCCGCGCTATGCTATTCGGAGCTGGCGTCGATGGTGCCGGTCGCCGGCTCCGCCTACACCTATACCTACGCAGTGATGGGCGAATTGCTCGCCTGGATGGTTGGCTGGGCGCTGATCCTCGAATATGCGGTCGGGGCCAGCGCAGTCGCGGTGGGTTGGTCTGGCTATTTCGTCGGACTGCTCAAAAACTCCTTGGGAATAGAGATACCGGCGATGCTCGCGGCCGGACCCAGCGCCGGCGGCTTCATCAACCTTCCCGCCGTCGTCATCTCGCTGCTGGTCACCTGGCTGCTGGTGATCGGCACGACCGAGAGCGCACGCGTCAACGCGGCGCTGGTCGTAATCAAGGTCACCGCGCTCACCGTGTTCATCGCATTGTCGATACCGGTGATGAACATGGAGCACTTCCAGCCATTGATGCCGACCGGCGTGGCCGGGGTGGCGGGGGCTGCGGCGTCGATCTTCTTCGCCTATGTCGGGTTCGACGCGGTGTCGACGGCGGCCGAGGAAACCAAGAACCCGCAGCGCAATGTCCCGATCGGGCTGATCGGAAGCCTGATCATCTGCACCATCTTCTACCTGCTAGTCGCCTCGGGCGCGATCGGGGCGACCGCCGATCCGGCCTTCGCTCAACCGGTGCGCAATGCTGCGGGCGCGCTGCTCGACCCCGGCTCGACGGCGCTGACGGAGCGATGCAAGGAACTTGCCGGCATGGGGCGCGAGCCGCTTTCATGTTCGCGTGAGGCGCTGGCGCACGTGCTGCGGTCGATCGGGTGGGTGAAGGTCGGCAACCTGATCGGGCTTGCCGCCTTCCTTGCGCTCCCGTCGGTCGTGCTGATGATGATGTTCGGCCAGATCCGCGTGTTCTTCGCGATGGCGCGCGATGGCCTGCTCCCTGAAAAGCTGGCGTCGGTTCACCCGCGCTTTCACACGCCCCATGTCATGACGGTCGTGACGGGCGTGGGCGTAACCCTGGCCGCGGCGTTCCTGCCGGTTGGCAAGCTCGCGGACTTCTCGAACTCCGGGACGTTGTTCGCGTTCATGATGGTCGCGATCTCGATCCTGGTGCTACGGCGGACCGATCCGGGACGCCGGCGGCCGTTCCGCACGCCGGCGGTGTTCATCGTGGCGCCGCTCGCGATCCTCGGCTGTTTGTACCTTTATTTCTCGCTGCCATGGCAAGCGATGGCCGTGCTGCCGGGTTGGGGCGCGGTCGGGCTGCTGCTCTATTTCATGTACAGCCGCAGCCGCAGCCATGTCGGGCGCGGCATCGTCGATGTCGTCGATGACCCGTCGATGCAGCCGGAAACCGCCAAGCCGCTCTGATCGCCGGTCGGGCGCAAACGAAAAGACCGGGGATCGCTCCCCGGCCTTTTTTCTCGTGGTCCAATTTCCCGTTCGCTGAACTTGTCGAAGAGTCGCGCTTGCTCGCGTGGACGAAGGACAGGACTTCGACCGGCTCGGCCCGAAGGGATTGAAATGGCTAACCCAGCTTTTGCGCGACCAGCTCCTTGATGTCGGCGACCGGCCGGGGACCGATATGACCAATGCATTCGGCGGCGCAGATCGCGCCCATCCGCAGGCTGGTCTCAAGGTCGCGGCCTTGCGCCTGCCCGGCCAGAAATCCGGCAGCGAACAGGTCGCCGGCGCCCGTCGTATCGACCACGTCATCGACCGGCTCGGCGGGGATGCGTGCGTGCTCGCCACCCTTGTGCGCTTCCGCCCCGGCCGCCCCGTGCGTGCAAACCAGCAACGGGACACGCGCCGACAGCGCCTCTACCGCCGCCTTGATGTTCTCGTCCTGCATCATCGCGCGGACTTCGTTGTCGTTGGCGAACAGAATGTCGATCTGCCCGGCATCGATCAGTTCGAAAAACTCATCTCGATGGCCTTCGACCACGAACACGTCCGATAGCGTGAGCGCGACCATGCGCCCTGCCCCGCGCGCCATCGCGATCGCGCGCTTCATCGCGTCGCGCGACTGGTCGGCATTCCACAGATAGCCTTCGAGGTAGAGGATCGCACCCGCCTCGATCGTCGCCTGGTCGACCGCGGCTTCGGGCAGGAACTGCGCCGCGCCCAGAAAGGTGTTCATCGTGCGCTGGCCATCGGGCGTGATGAGAACGAGGCAACGTCCCGTCGGATCACCACCGGTGGCCGCCGGCGTCGCGAAATGCACTCCGAGGGCCTGGACGTCGTGCGCGAACACTTGGCCCAATTGGTCGTCGGCGACCTGGCCGATGAAGCCGGTCGCATGCCCCAAAGCAGCGAGCCCCGCGATCGTGTTCGCCGCCGACCCGCCCGACACTTCGCGCCCCGGCCCCATCCGCGAATAGAGCGCGTCCGCCGCGGCCGAATCGAAGATCAGCTGCATCGACCCCTTGGTCATTCCTTCGGCGACGATAAATTCGTCGGTCGCTTGCGAAAGAATATCGACAATCGCGTTGCCGATCGCGACGACGTCATAGGTCGGGCTGGTCAAATTCTGTCTCCGGGAAAAGATTGGCCGCGCCCTACGCATCTCGCTAGACCCGCGCAACGATGTTTCGTGCGTTCTTCCTGTCGCTCGCCGATCTGACCGACCCCGCGATCCTGCGTGTGTTCGTGAAGACGATCCTGTTCACGCTCGTCATCTTTCTGCTGCTCGGCGCAGGGATGTGGTTCGCGACGCGGTGGCTGGTGATCGACCAGCTCGGCTGGGACGAGACTACCGGCAATTTGGCGGCGATCAGCGGGTTCCTCGCGATGCTGTTGTTCGGCTGGGTTTTGTTTCGCGCGATCGCCGTCGCGGTGATCTGGCTGTTCGGTGATGAGATCGTGATCGCGGTCGAGCGGCGGCACTTCCCGCAAGCGCTGGCGAGCGCGCATCATGTTCCGCCGGCGCGATCGGCGGCGTTGGGTTTACGATCTGCAGTGCGGGCATTGCTGGTCAATATCGCGCTGGCGCCGGTCTATGTCGTGCTGCTGGTGACGGGGTTCGGCACGCCGTTGCTGTTCTACGCCGCGAACGGCTGGCTGCTCGGCGGGGATCTGGGCGAGATGGTCGCGGCGCGGCACTTGTCGAGCGCGGAGATGAAGCAGTGGTCGCGCGATACGCGGTGGACGCGCTGGGGCCTGGGCGTGATCGTCGCGGCGTTGTTGAGCGTGCCGATCGTCAATCTGGTCGCCCCCGTGCTCGGCGCGGCGATGGCGACGCATCAATTCCATGGGAGACGGCGATGAAGCGGGTGTTGGTTTTCGGGGGTGTGTTGGCGCTGGCGGGATGTGGCGAGGCGGCTCCGCGTCCCGCCTTCATTCCCGCACCGGTCGCGCGGCCGATCCCGACCAGCGGGCTCGAGCGCGTGATGGGGCAGAACGCCGCCGAGCTCACCCGCACGTTCGGCACGCCCGACGCCGATGTTCGGGAAGGCACCGCCCGCAAGCTACAGTTCAAGGGTCCGATCTGCGTGCTCGACACCTATCTCTACCCGCCCAAGAGCGGGGGTGAATCGACCGTCACCTATGTCGATACGCGCCAACCCGACGGCAGCCCGATCGACCGCGCCAGTTGCGTCGCAGCGTTAGCCCGGCGCGGGGGCGGGAAGTAGTCGACGGAGCGCCCACCCTACCGCATCGCGCACGACCTCCGACGGATCGTCATCGAGAGCGCGCAACGCGGGGATGAGCGCCGCATCGCCGCTATTCCCCGCTGCATAGGCCGCGTTACGCACCATGCGGTCGCGTCCGATCCGCTTGATCGGCGATCCCGCGAACACCTGGCGAAAACCCGCATCGTCGAGCGTGAGCAGTGCCGCAAGCGCGGGCGCCACGAACTCGGCACGCGGCAGAAAGGCGCGATTGGCCGCCGCGGCGTCGGCAAACTTGTTCCATGGGCACACGGCGAGGCAATCGTCGCAGCCGTAGATGCGGTTGCCGAGCGCGGCACGGAATTCCTCCGGCACCGAGCCTTTATGCTCGATCGTCAGATAGGAGATGCAGCGCCGCGCATCGAGGCGGTAGGGCGCGGGAAAGGCGTCGGTCGGACAGGCGCGCTGGCACGCATCGCACGATCCGCAGCGATCGTTGCCCGGCTGCTGCGGCGTGAGGTCGAGCGTTGTATAGATCGCGCCGAGGAACAGCCAGCTGCCATGCTCGCGGCTGACCAGGTTGGTATGCTTGCCCTGCCAGCCCAGCCCCGCCGCCTCGGCCAGCGGCTTTTCCATCACGGGCGCGGTGTCGACGAACACCTTGAGGTCGCTGCCTGGCGCCTCGGCGACGATCCACCGCGCCAGCGCCTTGAGCGAACGCTTGACGACATCGTGATAGTCGGCTCCCTGCGCATAGACCGAAATCAGCCCCCGATCCCCCTCGCCCGCCAGCGCCAGCGGGTCGCGGTTCGGCGCGTAGCTCATCCCGAGCGCGATCACGCTCCTCACGTCCGGCCACAGCCCGGCAGGCGCGGCGCGATGATGCGCCCGCTCCTCCATCCAGATCATCTCGCCGTGCGCGCCCTCGCCCAGCCACTGCCGCAACCGCGCGCCCGCCAGCGGCGTGGCGTCGGCGCGCGCCACGCCGACCGCCGCGAAACCCAGCGTTAACGCCTCGGCCCGCAACCGCTCTTCGAATGACCTTTCGTGATCCACCCGGCCCCGCTACCACGAACAGCAAGAACAAAGGGATAGGTTGCGTGTCACAAACTCTGGCGGTCACCGCCACCGGCCTCGTCAAGAAATTCGGCGGGCGGCGCGTGGTCGACGGGGTTGACCTCGCGGTGCCCGCGGGGACGATATACGGCGTGCTCGGCCCCAACGGCGCGGGCAAGACGACCACGCTGCGCATGTTGCTCGGCATCATTGAACCCGACCAGGGCGAACGGACGTTGCTCGGCCATGATCTCCCACGCGAGGCAAGCGACAGGGTCGGCTACCTTCCCGAAGAACGGGGCCTTTATCCGGCAATGAAAGCGCGGGAGGCGATTGCCTTCATGGGGGCGTTGCGGGGTCTGCCTTGGTCGGTAGGGCGCAAGCGTGCGGTTGAGCTGATGGAGAATGCCGGGCTGGACTACGCGGTCGATACCAAGATCCGCAAGCTGTCGAAGGGCATGGCGCAGCTTGTCCAGTTACTCGGGTCGGTGGTACACCAACCCGACTTGCTGGTGCTCGACGAGCCGTTTTCGGGGCTTGACCCGGTCAACCAGGAAAACCTCGAAAAGCTGATACGCGGCGAACAGGCGCGCGGCGCGACGGTGCTGTTTTCGACCCACGTCATGGCGCATGCGGAGCGGCTGTGCGACCGGTTAGCGATTATCGCGGAGGGCAAGCGTCGGTTTGAGGGCACGGTCAACGACGCCCGGGGCATGCTCCCCATGCAGGCGCACTACACGCCCGAGCGCGACGATCCGTCGATTGCGGCCATCCTGCCGGCCGACGCGCGGCATAACGGGCGCGAATGGATCTTTTCCGTGCCCGATGGCGGGATCGAGGATATGCTGCGGCTGTTGACCCAGTCGGGGCACGGCGTGACCGGGCTATCGATCGAGCGCCCGAGCCTGCACGACGCCTTCGTCAAGATCGTCGGCGCCAAGGAGCTCGCCGAAGCCGAAGCGGAGGCCGCGTAATGACCGCCGGTTCGCTTCGCCGCTCGATCCGCCAGGCGCTCACGGTTGCGCGGCGCGATTTCATCGCAACGGTCTTCACACCGACCTTCCTGATCTTCCTCCTGTCGCCGCTGCTGACGATTGCGTTTGGTGCGGCGGGCGGAGTCGGAGCCTCATCGATGGCGCAAAGCGCAATCGACCGCAGCAAGTTGGTGGTGCTGACCGCGCCTGACCGCGCTCCGGCGATTCAGGCGGCGGATGCGCAGTTGCGCGAGGTATTTGCGCGCGGCGACGCACCGCCTCCCCTGGAGTTCAGGCTGCCCCAACCGAACCCGGACGCGCAGGCCCACGCCCTGATCGGCAGTCGCGAGGGCGATGTGGATGCTGTTCTCTACGGGCCGCTCGCCGCCCCGCACATTCTCTACGGCAATCGTGCACGGGCCGAGGCCAATTATCTGGGCGCGCTCGCCGAACAAGTGCTGCGCAGCGACCGGATCGGCTCGCTCGCGAGGTTGAGCAATCCGATCAAGGTGCACGTCGCGCAGATTCAGGTAACGGCGACCGGGCACAGCACCGCGGCGATGTTCGCGGTTGTGGCCATCTTCATGCTGACGCTGTTCCTCGCCGGCCTCACGATCGGCACCATGGCGGAGGAGCGCAACAACAAGGTCATCGAAGTGCTCGCCGCGGCTGTGCCGCTCGAATCGGTGTTCGTCGGCAAATTGGTCGGGATGTTCGGGGTTGCGTTGCTGTTCGTCGGATTCTGGGGAACGGTCGTCTCGCAAGTCACCAGCCTGCTGCCCGCCGCGATGGCGGCCGGGCTGACCCAGGTGGCTCCGGCGGTCGGCAAGCCGATGTTCGCACTTCTGTTCCTGGTCTATTTCGTGATGTCGTACCTGCTGGTCGGCGCCGCCTATCTGATCCTAGGCGCCCAGGCGTCGACCCAGCGCGAACTCCAGATGATGTCGCTCCCGATGACGATGGTGCAGATGGGTATGGTCGGATTGTCGACCGCAGCCGCCGCCAACCCCGGCAGCACGATCGCACTGGCGGCCGAAATCTTCCCCTTCAGTTCGCCGATGGCGATGGCTGCGCGGGCGGCGAACTCGGCGGCGCTGTGGCCGCATGCCATCGCGATCGCATGGCAATTGCTGTGGGTGTCGGTGGTGATCTGGCTGGGGGCGAGCTGGTTCCGGCGCGGCGTGCTCAAATCGGGTAGCGGCGCGAAGCGATCGCGGCGCGCCTGACCGCACCACTATTGACATTTGTGTAAGTATCGGATTGACTGCACAAAAAGGAGAGTGGGGAATGGTGACCAAATCACAGGAAGAGGTGATGGAGATGGTGGCGAACGCCCCCGTCTACAAATATGACGGTCCCGTCGATCTGCTCGACGTCAGCCGGCCCGAGCTCTACCGCGACGACACGTGGCAGGCCCCATTCGAGGAATTGCGCGCCACTGCGCCGGTCTACCGCGTCGACGGATCGGACTTCGGCTCCTATTGGTCGGTGTCGACCTACAAGCCGATCGTCGAGGCCGAATCGCTTCCCGAAATCTTCTCCTCGGAAGCCGGCGGCATCACGCTCGCCGACATGATGCCGGAAAGCGACGTGAAGATGCCGATGTTCATCGCGATGGATCGGCCCAAGCATACCGGCCAGCGCCGCACCGTCGCTCCCGCCTTCACGCCGAGCGAGATGGTGCGGATGAAGGACGACATCGTCCGCCGCACAGCCGAGATCCTCGACAGCCTCGAATATGGCAGGGAATTCGACTGGGTCGACACGGTCTCGATCGAACTGACCACGCAGATGCTCGCGATCCTGTTCGATTTCCCGTGGGAGGATCGGCGCAAGCTGACCTTCTGGTCGGATTGGGCGGGGGATATCGAGCTGGTGAAAACCCCCGAGCTGCGCGAGGAACGGCTCAAGCACATGTTCGACTGCGGCGCCTATTTCGGCAATCTGTGGAACCAGAAGGTCGGCACGGAGCCGACCCCTGACCTCCTCAGCATGATGATCCATTCGGACGCGATGTCGGAGATGGATCAGTATGAATTTCTCGGGAACCTGATCCTGCTGATCGTCGGCGGCAACGACACGACGCGCAACACGATGAGCGCGATCGCCTATGGTCTCGACAAGTTTCCCGACGAGCGCGCCAAGCTGGAAGCCGATCCGTCGTTGATCGGCAACGCGGTGCAGGAAATCATCCGCTGGCAGACGCCGCTCGCGCATATGCGCCGCACCGCGACCCAGGACTATGAGCTGGACGGCCAGCTTATCAAGGCGGGCGAAAAGCTTGCGCTCTGGTACATCTCGGCCAATCGCGACGCGAGCGTGTTCGGCGACAATGCCGACGACATCCAGGTCGACCGCCCCAATGCGCGCCGCCATCTGGCGTTCGGGCACGGCATCCATCGCTGCGTCGGGGCGCGCCTCGCCGAACTTCAGGTCAGCGTGCTCCTCGAGGAAATGGCCAAGCGCCGCATGCGCGTGAACATGGTCGGCGAGCCGGAGCGCGTCTCGGCCTGCTTTGTCCACGGCTATCGCAAGCTCCCGGTCGAACTCAGCAAATATTGAATTACGACCGCCGATCTCCGACATTCGTCATCCCGGATGACGGAGGCGTGACGTGACCAATCGACGCGAATTTTTGAGCGTCACGGGCGCAGGCGCCGCTGGCCTCATCATGTTCGGCTGCCGTGCGGCGCCGGCCCAGCCGCCCGAAAAGTTCGAAGTCGTGATGAGCGACGACGCCTGGCGCAAGAAGCTCGGTCCGGCGGCATATGAAGTGCTGCGCCACGAAAACACCGAGCGGCCCTTTTCGAGCCCGCTCAACAACGAGCACCGCGCAGGAATTTTCTCGTGCAAGGGGTGCGCGCTCGCGCTCTATTCGTCGAGCACCAAGTTCGAGAGCGGCACCGGCTGGCCGAGCTTCTGGCGACCGTTGCCCAACGCGATCCGCACGCGCAACGACGGATCGCTCGGCATGTCACGGACCGAAGTGCATTGCCGCCGCTGCGGCGGACATCTCGGCCATGTGTTCGACGACGGGCCGAAACCGACCGGCAAGCGTTATTGCATGAATGGTCTCGCGATGACCTTTGCGCCGGGCAAGGCCTAAAGAAAAACCCAGCGCCGGTGGTCCGGGCGGGGTTTTCGAACTCTCCGTCAGACCGGATCAGTCGCGAACGCCGATCATCCGGCCTGTGCCGGCGGCGACGCTGGCGAATTGGGTCGCCGGCAGCTTGGGCTCATCCTCGAACTGATCGCTCTTCGGCGCGCCATCGGCATAAATGAAGCCGTTCGTCGGATAGGCGGTGGTGCCAAGGCCGCCTTGCGGACCGTACCACACCTTGACCTCGCTCCAGTCGCCCGCCGCCGAGACGTCGACCGCGCGCGCGGTATATTCGATCCCGCCGCGCCGCGACCAATTGGCGTGATTGAGCAGCACTTCGCGGTCGCTGACGATCGCCGCCACGGTCGCGACATGGCCGAGCCGCATCTTGCCGGTCGAACGGAACGACAGCACCGCGCCAACCTTGGGCGCGCTGCCGCGTTCATATTTGCCCGCGGCCTGCGACCACCAGGTGTTGGCATTGCCGAAAATCTGGATGCCCGACACTTCGCGGGCGTAAGGCGCGCACTGCCAGAACCGAGCCTGGGCCGGCGCCACCGTCATCAGGGCGCACACCGCCGCCAGCGCAAAACGCGCTGCAAAACCACCGAATGTCATTGACCCCCCGAAAGGTCGTCGTGAACTGTTGACGGTGAGCTAGATGGACAAATCCGCCATGAAAACCCCGCCGGGGCGATCGACAGAACCTTTCACGACGAACGGTGTTTCGCCGCCGATGAGCGCCTTTTTAGGGCTGGAACACTGACCTGTTTGGCGTCGACGGACGGGCGAATCGCTAGTCGGAAACGTGCGGCGCACCCTCGTTTTCCGCCGCCGCCGCCATTCGCGACAGTCGCGCCTCATGCTCGGCGCGCCCGAACGGAAAGCGCGTGAACATGAACGCCGCGATCGTCGCGAGCGTCCCGTAGATCAGGATGAACGACAGCGTCAGCCGATCGACCTTGGCAGCCGACGCCGTCGCCGGATCGATCTTGTCCTGAAGCCCGGCGAGCGCGAGAATCGTTCCCGCGACCGCGATTCCCAGCCCCGACGTGCATTTCTGGACAAAGAACGATCCGGCGAAAAACACCCCTTCGTTGCGGCGTCCGGTGCGCGATTGCGATTCTTCGACGACGTCGGCCATCATCGATGCGCCGAGAATGAAAGAGGACACGCTGAGCGCGGTTGACAGCGCGAACAACGGATAGAGCAGAGCGACGCGAGTCCAGCCCGGTTCGGGTAGCAGGTGCGCGAAGCGGATCAGATAGGGCAGGAGGTGAAAGAAGGTCGCGCTGAGGACGAACGCACAGGCTGCATGCGGCTTGCTGGTCGTGCGGCCGATTCGCGGCGCGATGAAGAACGCCGCTCCTGCGCCGATAAACAGATTGAACGGCAACAGCTTCAGCGCGCCGGGGCCAAGCTGCCAGGCGTAGGCGTAGAAGTAATTCGCCAGCGCGTAGCTGACACCCTGATTGGTGTAAGCGCACACGCCCGCCAGAATGA
>JAFEEZ010000428.1 GCA_018240825.1 Pseudomonadota bacterium
GTTCGGCATCTATGCCGACTGGGCGGTGGTCATCAACGTGCTTGTCATCATGGGCGTGCTGGCCTTGATCAACGGCACGCTGACCCTGCCAGGCATCGCCGGCTTCGTGCTGACGATCGGCACCGCGGTCGACGCCAACGTGCTGATCAACGAGCGCATCCGCGAAGAGCGGCGGCGCGGACGCAGCGTCGTCCAGTCGGTCGAACTCGGCTATAAGGAAGCCAGCCGCACGATCTTCGAGGCGAACATGACCCACGCCATTTCGGGCGTGATCATGTTCCTGCTCGGCTCGGGCCCGGTAAAGGGATTCGCGGTCGTGCTGCTGATCGGGATCGCCACCTCGGTGTTCACCGCGGTGACGTTTACCCGGATGCTCGTCGTCCTATGGCTGCGGAAACATCGCCCGCAGACCATCAACATTTAAGGGCCGCGAGACATGCGCCTGCTCAAGATCATTCCCGACAACACAAATATCGATTTCGTCCGGCTGCGTTACTGGGCGTTCGGCCTGACGACGCTGCTGACGCTGGCGGCGATCGCGCTGGTTCCGCTCAAGGGGCTCAACATGGGTGTCGACTTCGTCGGCGGCCTGATGATCGAGTACAAGTTCCCGACGCCCCCGAGTCTGGACAAGGTGCGCAGCGCGGTCGACCGGCTCGGGCTCGGCGAAGCGCAGTTGCAGCAACTCGGCGACGCCAATCGGCTGTCGGTCCGCCTGCCTGTGCAAAAGGGTCCGAACGGCGAGGATACGACCAACATTGCGGTGACCAAGGTCACCAACGAATTGTCCAGGGATTTCCCCGGATCGAGCTTCCAGCGGCAATCGACCGTGTCGGGCAAGGTGTCGGGCGAACTGGTCAGGAACGGTCTGCTTGCGGTCGCGCTGGCCGTGATCGGCATCTGTCTGTTCGCGATCTTCCGCTTCGAATGGCAATTCGGCGTGTCGACGGGGGTCGCGATCCTGCACGATGTGTTGATGACGATGGGCTTCTTCGCGCTGACGCAGTTCGAATTCGACCTCAACATCGTCGCCGCGGTGCTGACCATCATCGGCTATTCGATCAACGACAAGATCGTGATTGACGACCGTATCCGCGAGAATATGCGGCGCTACCGCAAGATGGACATGCGCGAGATCATCAACCTGTCGGTCAACGAGACGTTGCCGCGCACCGTGATGACCTCGCTGACGATCCTGCTCGCGCTCGCGTCGCTGTTGATTTTCGGCGGGCACGTGCTGCGCGGGTTCACCGCGGCGATGATCCTGGGCGTGTTCGTCGGGACCTATTCGTCGATCTACGTCTCGTCGTCGTTGCTGATCACGCTCGGCCTGCGCGCCGAACCCGTGGCGACAACCGACAAGCCCGGCAGGAAGGCTGCGACCGACGGCGCGGAACGCGTCGGCTGATGCGGATCGACCGGACCCGCGCCGACGGGCCGGTCGTCAGTGGATTGTCCGTTGGCGGCTTTCGCGTCGACGAGAACGTGTATCGCGCGCTGGCGATCACGCCCGAACGCGCCGACGAATGGTCGCCGCCGCCGCTGGAGGCGCTCGACCAAGCGGCGCTGGCCCCGGTGCTCGGCCTCGATCCGCCGCCCGAATTCCTCCTGCTCGGCACGGGACGCGCGCTGGTGCGCCCGCCCCTTGAGCTGGTGCATGGACTCGAGGCGAGCGGGATCGGCGTCGAGGCGATGGACAGCCGCGCCGCGGCGCGCGCATGGGCGGTGCTGCGCGGCGAGGGCCGCTGGATAGCCGGAGCTTTCTATCCCATTTAGTTTGCGCGGTTGGACTTGATCGGCGCGCGCGCGGGCGGATAAGCTTTGCCGCGAATCCGATCCTTGGGGGGAGAGCGCAGATGAAATCGTTGCTGACCTTTGGCGCCGTGCTGGCCGCCGCGCCGTCCTTCGCGCAGACCACGCCGCCGGTCACGCCTCAGGCCGCACCGCCTGCAACGGCGCCCGCCGCACCCGCGCCGGTGGCGCCGCCTGCGCCGCAATTCGCCCCGATCCCGGCGCCCGACTACAACAGCGACGCCGGCTGGCTGTGCCGGCCCGGCCGCCAGGACGCCTGCAAGGCCGACCAGAACGTCACCGTCATCGCCGCCAACGGCAAGGCGAAGATCGTCAAGTTCAAGGCCGATCCGGCGCCGCTCTACGACTGCTTCTATGTCTACCCCACCGTGTCGCTCGACCCGACCCCGAACAGCGACCTCAACATCGGCGACGAGGAAAGGAACGTCGCCGCGGCGCAGGCCGCACGCTTCACCTCGAAATGCCGGGTGTTCGCGCCGCTTTACCGCCAGGTCACGCTGACCGCCTTGCGCGACGTCATGGCGGGCAAGCCGACCGCCGCCGACCGCAAGCTCGCCTATCTCGACGTCGAGGCGGCGTGGTACAACTATCTCAAGCGCGACAATGCGGGGCGCGGCGTCGTCCTGGTCGGGCACAGTCAGGGCGCCGGCATCCTCAAGCAGCTCGTTGCGGGGCTGATCGAAAAAGACGCCGACATGAAGCGCAAGCTGATCGCCGCCTATCTGATCGGGACCAACGTCGCCGTACCGCCGGGCGGCGATGTTGGCGGCGATTTCAAGTCGACCCGGCTGTGCAGGTCGATGAACCAATATGGCTGCGTCGTCACCTATGTGTCGTTCCGCGCCGATTCGCCGCCGCCCGAAAACAGCCGTTTCGGCAGGATCGCGGACCAGCCCGGCATGGTCGCGGCCTGCACCAACCCAGCGGCGCTGGGCGGCGGCAAGGCGGTGACCGACGCTATCTTCAGCGCGAAGGGCGCGGGCCTCGCCAGCGCGCCGATGGGCGATTGGGCCGCCGGCGTGGCGGTGACCACGCCGTTCGTGTCCGTTCCGGGCCTGATTTCGGCTGAGTGCGTGTCGAACGGCGGGTTCAACTATCTGGCGGTCACGGTCAATGCCGACCCAGGGGATCCGCGCACCGACACGATCGTCGGCGACGTCGTGGTCAACGGTACGGTCCTGAAAGATTGGGGCCTGCACCTGATCGACATGCCGGTCGAGATGGGCAATCTGGTCTCGCTGAGCGAATATCAGGCGGCGGCGTGGCGCGGCATTCCGTTGCCCGCGCCGAAGAGGTAGGTCGTTGCCGATTGGTGGTTGTCAGGCACGCCGCATCGCTCTGGTCTGCGCAGCGATGGTGTTGATAGCCGCCGACCGGGCACCGCAATGGGTTTATTGTCGCAGCGTCGCTAAGAGCGATGGCTGGATAGATTATTGGTACGACAAGACAGAGCTGCGGCTGACCAGCGGCAAGCTCTTTGTACGTGGCCAGGCAGTCGCGCAGCGCGCCGGGTGGATGACGATATTCGAAATCCAGATCGACTGTGCGGCGAACACCTTCACCGAAATCGGCACACAAATCACCGACGCCGATGGCCAACGGCGAGTTCCCGCGACCGAACTGGCGATTGCGCAGCCTATTCCTACCGGGTCTTCGGGCGCGATGTTGAAAACGATGTTCTGCCAGTAGCTACCAATCCGGCGAGATGCTCGTACAGGCCCGTGGTGTTCGCCTCCCAGGTAAACCGTTCGGCGCCCTCGCGAACCTTTGCGGCCGGCGTGCGGTCGGCGAGAACCGCGGCGATGCCCGACGCGAACCCTGCGGGCGATCGACCGACCATGCGGCCATAGGCGCGTTCGGTGACGACCTCGGCCGCGCCGCCGACGTCGGGGACGACAATCGGCGTGCCGCAGGCGAGCGCTTCGACCCAGGCGTTGGCGAGACCCTCGCTCGTCGAGGCCAGCGCCATCACATCCGCCGCGGCCAGCAACGCCGCCATCTCGCCATGCGGCACCGCGCCGAGCAGGCGCACGCGGTCGCCGAGACCCAGCGCGGCGATTTTGGCTTCGAGCGCCGGGCGGTGCGCCCCTTCGCCCGCGATCATCAGCGTCGCATTCGGCAACGCCGCGATCGCCTCGATCACGATGTCGTGCCCCTTGCGCTCGATCAGCGCCCCCGTCGACACGACCAGCGCGCCCGGCACGTCGAGCAGCGCCTTGGCCGCGTTCCGGTCGCGCGGCGCGAACTGCGTGAGGTCGACTCCGGTGCGGTGAAGGCGGATACGATCCGCGGGCATCCCCATCGCCACCATGTCGCGCTTCATCGCTTCCGACACCGCGAGCAGCCCGTCCGCCGCGCGCCCGGCGCTGCGCACCTGGCGAGCGGTCGCGGCGGCGCGGCCCCAATGGTGAATGTCGCTGCCGCGCGCCTTGATCGATACCGGCACGCCGAACATTTTCGCCATCGCAACCGCGGCGGGCCCGTCCGGAAAGAAGAACGATGCGTCGATCACGTCGAACGGAAAGTCGCGGCGAAGATCGGTGAGAAGCGGCGCGAGCGCTCGGGCCAGCGAAACGGCGAACAACCGCCCCGCAGTGCCCGGCATCGCAAGAAAGCGCGGGCGATAGACGTCGACGCCCTTCCATTGCTCGCCGAGCGCCAGCTTGGCGAGCGACGCATGCCGGCGACGGCGGCTCAGCGGAAAGGGCGGCAGCCCGACCGGCGCGACGATGCGAAGTTCGACGTCGGGATGCGCGGCGAGACCGAGCGCCTGCCGCTCGACGAACACGCCGAAATTGCGGCGCGAGGCGTCCGGGAACAGGGTCGATAGCGTCAGGACGCGCAGCATCCGTCTTTCTTAGCGGTGTGATGGTTAATAGCCTTCGAACCGCGACGAGACGTGCGTCAGATTCGTTTATCGCCCGGATGGGCGAACAGCAGGTCGCTCCCCGCGCTGGCATGGATATGCGCCGCGCCTGTCACCGTCAGACATTCGCCCGCGCGCCAGGCGACGCCGTCGGCCACGCCTTCGCCCGCAAGCGGAGTCAGCCAACCGGTGACGCCGTCGGGCAGCGTGATATCGCGATCGCCGCCCGTCCAGCGTTCGAGCACGAACTTGGGCCCCTCGCACAGGATCGTGCGTCCTTCGCTCACTTCGCCGACGATCGGCCGCGGCACGATCGGATTGAGATCGGCGACCGCGAGGCCGTCGTCGAGATGCAGTTCGCGGTCGGAACCGTAATCGTAAAGGCGATAGGTCAGGTCGACGTTCTGCTGCGTTTCGACCAGGGTGATGCCGCCGCCGATCGCGTGGATCGTCCCCGCTGGGCAGTAGAGGAAGTCGCCCGCCTTGACCGGCTTCCAGTCGAGCATGTCTACGATCGACCCGTCTTCGGCGCCCTTGCGCAGCGCTTCGCGCGTGGTCGGCTGTTTCGTGCCCATGGCGATTGTCGCACCCGGATCGGCCGCCAGGATCACCCAGCATTCGTCCTTGCCCCGCTTATAGCCGGCTTTCTGCGCATCCGCGTCGGTCGGGTGGTCCTGCACCGACAGCCGTTCGCCGGGGAACAGATATTTGATGAGCAATTCCGGTGTGCCGGCGTCGGGGGTCTGGAACCAGATCTCGCCGACCGGCGGCGCGTCGGGCGCGGGATTGGCGAAGCCCGGCCACAGGTCATGACGCCCCCACGGTTTTTCGACGCGCTTGGTGGCGAGCAAGGTGGCGGTCATCGGTATCGGCCTTCACGAAATCGGTAAATCGCGCCAACGCGCAGGAATGCCGTGCGATCCTTGCCGCGAAAAAGCCACAAGCAAAAATCATTGTTCGCCTAGCATCCGCTCGGCTAAGGCGACACTCCATGCGTAATCTCAAGTCCCGCTCGCTCGCGCTCGCGTTGGTCGCCGTTCTCGCCATTCCGGTCGCCGGATGCGCCGGCCGCGGCGGCCTGAAGAAAGGCGATGTCCCTTATATCGCGCGCGATGTCGGCACGCTCTATTCGTTGGCCAAGCACCGGCTCGATCAGGGCCGCTACAAGGAAGCCGCGGTCCTGTTCGACGAGGTCGAACGCCAACATCCCTATTCGATCTGGGCCCGCCGCGCGCAGCTGATGAGCGCGTTCAGCTATTACATGGACCAGAGCTACACCGAATCGATCCAGTCGGCGCAGCGCTTTCTCTCGGTCCATCCCGGCAACCGCGACGCGCCGTACGCCTATTACCTCGTCGCGCTCGGCTATTACGAGCAGATCGCCGACGTGACGCGCGACCAGAAGATCACGCAGCAGGCGCAGGATGCGCTGGGCGAATTGGTCCGCCGCTATCCCAATTCCAAATACGCCGCCGATGCGCGGCTCAAGATCGACCTGGTGCGCGATCACCTGGCCGGCAAGGAAATGGAGATCGGCCGCTTCTACGAAACGCGCGGTCAGTGGCTCGCGGCGACGCTCCGCTTCCGCACCGTGATCGACCAGTACCAGACCACGACGCATGTGCCCGAGGCGTTGATGCGGCTGACCGAAACCTATCTGGCGCTCGGCGTGCCCGAGGAAGCGCAGAAGGCGGCGGCGGTGCTCGGCGCCAATTATCCCGGCACCGATTGGTACAAGCGCGCCTATGAGTTGATGCAGAAGCACCCCTGGACGCCAGCCAAGCCGCTGGCGGCGGGCGAGCTGCCGATTCCGCTCGGCATGAAGGATGCGCAGCCGATCGCGCCGGGCACGCCGGGCGTCGCGCCGAAGGATCAGGGCGCCGGGTCGACCGGCGCCAGCAACACCGGGGGCGCAGGCAGCGGACCGCCGAAGTAAGGGGCGGGTAAGGAATGACCAAGTAGCGCTATCCGAGTCCCTCCCCTTCAGGGAAGGGATTGGGGTGGGACAGTCTCGGGTAACGGTCTCTGCGAGGCGCCCCCACCCCTTACCCCTCCCCTGAAGGGATGGGGCTGATTATGCGGGATGACCTCTCCACGAATTTCCCGCTAAGACGGCCGCGATGCTGACCGCGCTCGCCATTCGTGACGTCGTGCTGATCGAGGCGCTCGACCTCGAGTTCGGCGGCGGGCTCGGCGTGCTGACCGGGGAGACGGGCGCGGGCAAGTCGATCCTGCTCGACGCTCTGGGGCTGGCGCTGGGCGCGCGCGCCGACAGCGGACTGGTGCGGCGCGGCGCGGCGCAGGCGGTGGTGACCGCGGCCTTCGATACGCCGCATGCGGACGGCCCGATCGCGGCCCTGCTCGCCGATAACGGCATGGATGTCGAGCCGGGGGAACCGCTGATCATCCGCCGCATCGTCAAGGCCGATGGCGGCAGCCGCGGCTTCGTCAACGACCAGCCGGTTTCGGCGGGGTTGCTCCGCGATCTCGCGCAATATCTGGTCGAGGTGCACGGCCAGCACGACGACCGCGGGTTGCTCGCACCAGCCGGACATCGGGCGTTGCTCGATGCGTTCGGGCGGTGCCGGGCGGCAGGGGTTGCGGAGTCGCACCGGGCGTGGCGCGAGGCCGAACAGGCGCTGGCCGCCGCCCGCGTGCAGGTCGACGCGGCGGCGCGCGACCGCGATTATCTGGAGCATGCGGTTGGCGAATTGCGTCAGCTTGCCCCCGAACCCGGCGAGGAAGAATTGCTCGCCGATCGCCGCCGCGCGATGCAACGCGCTGAGAAGGTCGCCGACGACATGAGCGCGCTCGCCGATCAGCTCGGCGGGTCCGGCGGCGGGTTGTCGAAATTGCGTCAGGCCGCGCGCGTGCTGGAACGGATTGCCGATGCGCATCCTTCGCTTGCCGAAGCGCTGGCCGCTATTGACCGTGCAATCGATGAAGGCGCGCTCGCCGAAGACAGTATCAGCGCCGCCCGCCAGGCGCTGATGTTCGATCCGCGTGCGCTGGAGGAGGATGAGGCGCGGCTGTTCGATCTCCGCGCGATGGCGCGAAAGCATCGTGTCGAGCCCGACGACCTCGCCGCGCTGACCGAGCGGATGACGGACCGGCTGGCGACGATCGAGGCTGGGGAGGAGGGGCTGGCGGCGCTTGCCGCGAAGGTGGCGGAGGCGCGCGCGGCTTACGAGATCGCCGCCGACACGTTGTCGGCCGACCGTCTCGCCGCCGCCGAACGGCTCGACCGCGCGGTGGCGGGTGAACTCGCCCCGCTCAAGCTCGACGCCGCGCGGTTCCGCACCGTCGTCGCCGCTTTGCCCGAGGAGCAATGGGGCGCGGGCGGCAGGGACCGCGTCGAATTCGAGATTTCGACCAACCCGGGCGCGCCGTTCGCGGCGCTGACCAGGATCGCGTCGGGTGGTGAATTGTCGCGCTTCATCCTCGCGCTCAAGGTCGCGCTGGCCGAGGAAGGGTCCGCGGCGACGATGGTGTTCGACGAGATCGACCGCGGCGTCGGCGGCGCGGTCGCGTCCGCGATCGGCGAGCGGCTCGCGCGACTGGCCGAGCGGACGCAAGTGCTGGTCGTGACGCACAGCCCGCAAGTCGCCGCGCGCGGGCGCGGCCATTTCTTCATCGCCAAATCGTCGGAGGGCACCGTCACCCGCACCGGCGTTCACGCGCTCGACGAACGCGAGCGCCGCGAGGAAATCGCGCGCATGCTGTCGGGCGCGACGATCACCGACGAAGCCCGCGCGCAGGCCGAACGGCTGTTGGAAGCGGCGTGACAGCGCCCGCGTTCGCAAACGAGGCGGAACTCGAAAGATATGTGCGTGAAGTGATACAAAGCCGCGTTACGACGCGGCACCCACACATCTACACGTTGGAAAACAAGAAGGCCGTCGACATCCTGATCTGCCGCGACGGCCCCGATCCGGCGCTATTTTTTCTCGAAGTAAAGTTCCACAGGCACGGTCACGGACGTCTTGGCTTCGGCAGCGGCAACGGCCGTGGGT
This sequence comes from Pseudomonadota bacterium, assembly GCA_018240825.1. GTDB lineage: Bacteria > Pseudomonadota > Alphaproteobacteria > Sphingomonadales > Sphingomonadaceae > Sphingomonas. The sequence goes on from JAFEEZ010000428.1 coordinate 8,692, forward strand.
TTCAACCGGAAATTCTTCAGCGGAAGCCGGCGTATTTCGAGCGGAACATGCGATGGGTTCTGGCCAGCGAGACACACGAGCCAGACAAGATTCGGCTGCTGACCTCCGCAGACGTCCGCAAGTACGTGGCAGGCGGCGTAATCGGACAGAAATTCAACAACCTTCAGACTCGACTGTGGCGGGAGAGCCCGTATCTTTCGCACGGGGATTTTGCGTCAGAATTGGAGGCCTGGGTTCGATGACGCCCGCACAGCGCCGTGAGGCAAGGATCGGCTTTGCGATGTTGCCGCTGGGGCTGCTGCTGGTTCTGGCGGCGGTAATCGGCGGCATTGCGGCGCTCGCGCTCGGACTGGTCGAAACGATCCGGCAGGACGATGATTGGGGCTGGTATGTCGGCTGGGCGCTGCTTGCCGCCGCGCTCGGCGCGCGCAATCTGATAAAGTCGCTCCAGAACATGTCTGCGCTCGACTTTCGCGGTACGTTCGTGACGATCGGCCTGTCCGCCGTGATCGTCGCCACCTATCCCGGTTGGTGGCTAACCTAGAACGGTAGCTTGACCGTCACCATCGCCGCCGCCGCGCAGAATCCGCCGACGCAGCGTTGCGCGGCGCGCCCGTCGATCGTCCCGTTGCCCAGCTTCGCGGTCATCGGCGGCGGCGGGTTGCCGTTCGGCGGCGGGCCGAGCGGGCGCACACGATACTGGTCGCGATCGTTTTTGCCGCAGACGACGATATCGTCCGCCGACGGATCGCACCGCGACACGACGCGCAGCGCCCTGGGCAGCACCGGCCCGGCGATGGGCGGCGGCGGGGGAGCGACGGGGACCGCCTGGGCCAGCATCAGCACCGCACCGAGCATCGCAGACTCCTTCCGTCCGATCGCTCTGACTAGCGGCAAATCGCAGCCGAAATGGGGCAGCGCTTGATCGCCGCGCCGCGCGCCGATAGCTAGGGATCCGAACTCATGGCTGCGCCGCTTCCCACCGACGACTCCGCCGCCGCAGCCGAACTCGAACGCCTCGCGGCCGAGATCGCGCATCACAACCGGTTGTACCACACGGACGACGCGCCGGAGATTTCGGACGCCGATTACGATGCGTTGATGCGGCGCAACACAGCGATCGAGGCGGCTTTCCCGCATCTTGTCCGCGCCGATTCGCCAAGCGTGAAGGTCGGCGCGGCGCCCGCGGGGCATCTGACCAAGGTCGCGCATGCGCGGCCGATGTTCAGCCTCGACAACGCGTTCGACGATGAGGACGTGCGCGACTTCGTCGGGCGGGTGCGGCGGTTCCTTGCGTTGCCCGACGACGAGCCGGTGATGCTGACCGCCGAGCCCAAGATCGACGGTCTGTCGTGTTCATTGCGGTATGAAGACGGCGAGTTGGTTCAGGCCTTGACGCGCGGCGACGGGCAGGTCGGGGAGGATGTCACCGCCAACGTCCGCACGGTCGCCGACATCCCCGCGAGCCTGCCGGCGGGCGCGCCGCGCGTTTTCGAAGTACGTGGCGAAATCTACATGGAGAAGGCGGCGTTCGCGGCGCTCAACGCGCGATTGCTCGCCGAGGGCGAAGCGGCGGGCAAGGAAGCGCGCCAGTTCGCCAACCCGCGCAACGCCGCCGCCGGGTCGCTGCGGCAGAAAGATGCGCGCGTCACCGCGTCGCGGCCCCTGCGCTTCTTCGCCTGGGGCTGGGGTGAGGCGAGCGACGTGCCCGGCGACACGCAAAGCGCGGTGATTGCGGCGATCCGGTCGTGGGGGTTTCCGGTCGCCAAGCAGTTCCAGCCGGGCGGCGGTCTTGATGCGGCGCTCGCCACATACCAGGCGATCGAGACCGGGCGCGCCGATCTGCCGTTCGACATCGACGGCGTGGTGTACAAGGTCGACCGGCTCGACTGGCAGGCGCGCCTCGGCTTCGTCGGCCGGGCCCCGCGCTGGGGCATCGCGCACAAATTCCCCGCCGAACGCGCGCAGACGACGTTGCTCGACATCGACATCCAGGTCGGGCGGACGGGCAAGTTGACTCCGGTCGCCAAGCTGGAGCCGGTGACGGTGGGCGGCGTCGTGGTGCGCAACGCGACTTTGCACAACGCCGACGAGATTGCGCGGCTCGGCGTGCGGCCCGGCGATCGCGTCGTGCTGCAACGCACCGGCGATGTCATTCCGCACATCGTCGCGAACCTGACGCGCGATGAGCCGCGCCCCGCCTGGACCTTCCCGATGCTGTGCCCGCAATGCGGCAGCGAAGCGGTGGCGGAGGAGGGCGAGGTCGACGTGCGCTGCACCGGCGGCCTGATCTGCCCGGCGCAGCGCCTCGAACGGCTCAGGCATTTCGTGTCGCGCGGTGCGCTCGACATCGACTCGCTCGGCGTCGAGCGGCTCAAGCTGTTCCTCGATTTGGGCTGGATCGCCGAGCCGGCGGACATTTTTCGCCTCGCCGGGCATCGCGACGAATTGCTGGCGATGAAGGGATGGAAGGAGACGTCGGTCGATGGCCTGCTCGCCGCGATCGAGGCCAGGCGGCAACCCGACGCCGCGCGGCTGCTGTTCGGGCTGGGCATCCGCCATGTCGGCGCGATCACCGCGCGCGATTTGACGAAGATGTTCGTCATGCTGCCCGCGCTACGGACGGCGGCGGAGGCGGCGCGCAGCGGCGACGCCGATGCGGCCGAACGGTTCGCGCTGATCGACGGCGTCGGCCCGGTCGTGGTCGAGGCGCTGGGCGACTTCTTTCACGAGCCGCACAACCGGCAGGCATGGGACGACCTGCTCGCGCAGGTCTCGCCCCCGCCATTCCTCGTCGAGACACGCGAATCGCGGGTCAGCGGCAAGACCGTCGTCTTCACCGGCAGCCTCGAGACGATGAGCCGCGACGAGGCCAAGGCGCAGGCCGAGGCGCTCGGCGCGCGCGTCGCCGGATCGGTTTCGGCCAGGACTGATCTGGTCGTCGCCGGACCGGGCGCGGGATCCAAATTGAAGAAGGCGGCCGAACTGGGGATCGAGGTGATCGACGAAGCCGGCTGGGCCGCTATCGTCGCCGCCGCCGGTTAACACGGCGGTGATGCTTTTTTGCAACGCAACATCTTGAATCCGACGCGGTGCACAGCCCCTATTTGCACTGTCATCCAACCGACATATTATGCGTTCAATGGACCGGGCGACGGTGAGAACACCGGGCTTGGGCGGCCAGCGCCTCAAAGGGGAAATCATGCGAAATCATCTGCTTATCGGTGCGGCGGTCGCTGCGCTCATCATGCCTGTAGCGGCCAGCGCGCAGGAAACGACATCGTCGATTCGCGGCACCGTGAGCGCCAACGGCGCGCCGGTCGCCAATGCGCGCGTCCTGATCACCGACGTCAATTCGGGCACCAAGGTCGAAACCGGCACCGACACGTCGGGCAATTTCACCGCGTCCGGCCTGCGCGCGGGCGGCCCCTATCAGGTCGAAGTCACCAGCGCGTCGGGCAACACGACGATCACCGACATTTATACCGTCACTGGTCAGCCTTATGATCTGCCGGTCGATCTTACTCCCACCGCCGCCGGGAATACCGGGGATATCGTCATTACCGCGAGTTCGATCCGTGGTGCGGGCGTGTCGTCGACCGGCCCGCAGACGGTGCTGACTGCCGAGGATGTGTCAAAGGTCGCTTCAGTCAACCGTGACATTCGCGACATCGAGCGTCGCGATCCGACTTGCACGCTCGATTCTTCCAATACGCGCGCAGTTTCCTGCGCGGGCGTCAATCCGCGCTTCAACCGCTTCACCATCAACGGCGTTCAGGTTGGCGACAATTTCGGCTTGGGCGTGGACGCCAACCCGACCGCTCGAGGACCGGTGCCTTATGACGCGATCGGTCAGGTTTCGGTTTCGATTGCGCCCTATGATATTCGCCAGGGGAATTTTTCGGGCGCTGCGATCAACACGACGTTGAAATCCGGCACCAACGATTTCAGCGGCACCACATTCTATTCGTTGTCGACCAGCGATTTGCAGGGCAAGCAGATTCTCGGCACGAAGTTCGCCCTGCCGTCGTATCGTTCGCAGACTTATGGCGCGACCCTTTCGGGCCCGATCATCAAAGACCGATTGTTCTTTATGGTCTCGGCCGAGCGGAATACCGACCCGCGGCCTTTGGCGGTCGCCGCCCTCTCGCAAATACCGGGCTATAATGCGGCCAATCTAGCGTCGGTGCAGACGATCGCGAACACCGGCCGTTACGGCAACTATCAAACTGGCGATTTCATCTCGATCAATAATCAGAAAGACGAAAAGATCGTCGGAAAGATCGACTGGAACGTCACCACCGGTCAGCGTTTGTCGTTTTCATATATCAATGCCTTCGAGATGAGCACTGTCGCGAATGGCACGAGCACGTCATCGACTTCTCCTGTCATCGCTCTCGCGTCGAACTACTATGAGCGCTCCAACCTGTTGCGCGCGGGGATCGTGCAGCTGAATAGTGACTGGACCGACAAATTGTCGACGGAAGCTCGCGTTCTGTATCGTTGGACGCGCGTCGGCCAGGACTCGCTGCTTGGCGTTGGCTATCCGCAGATTCGCGTCTGCACCGATGCAACGAGCACGGGTTCCACGACGGGTTGCTCGACGGGCGTGCCCATCGTAGCGTTCGGCCCGGACAACAGCCGTCAAACCAACACGCTGTTTTACGATCAGTGGGGCGGCTCGCTGCTGACAAGGTATACGGCAGGCGATCACTCGTTTAAGCTGCTGATCGAATACAATCAGAACCGGACCAATAATCTGTTCGTACAGAATAGCGCCGGCAGCTATTATTTCGACTCAATCGCCGACTTCCAAAGCGGCACGGCCAGCGGTTACAACCTGCAAGTGCCGATCAATGGCGACATCACCAGTCTGGCGTCCGACTTCAGGTACGGGCAGTTCACGTTCGGTTTGCAGGACGATTGGAAGGTCACTGATCGACTGACCATCACGTACGGCGCGCGCTACGATCTTTACGCAATGCGCGACCAAGTGCCGCTCAACACTTTCTTCGTTACACGCAATGGTTTTCCCAACACCAAGACCTACAAGGGACTCGGCAACTTCCAGCCGCGCTTCGGCTTCAACTGGAAAGCGACGGACGCTATCCGCATTCGCGGTGGCGCTGGGATATTCGGTGGCGGTTCACCCGACATCTATCTGTCGAACAGCTTTAGCAACACGGGTGTTCTCAGCAATGCTCTGGCGTCATCGACTTCAGGTTTCGGGATCATTCGCTCGGCCGCCGGTTCGCCCAACTGTCAGGCTCCGTTCACTGGCGCCAACGCCGCGGTATGTGCCGCGGCTCTGAACAACGTTACCGCCCCGGCGATTCCGGGAGCCGTGGTCACTTATCTGACCAGTAACACGACTGGACTGGCGACGGCGCCAACCGCCTCGCTCTCGCCTGACTTCAAGTTGCCGTCCGTTTTTAAGGCGACGGCTTCGGGCGATGTGACCTTTTTCGGCATCAACTTTGGCGCTGACTTCATTTACAGTCGCGTTCTTCATGCGCCTGCTTTCACCGATATTCGCGCGCGTGTGGCAGGCACGCTGCCTGACGGTCGGCCGCGTTATTCGCCGGTCACGAGTATTGGCGACGGGAACAGCGACTATCAGTTTTATGACGAAACGCGCGGTCGGAGCTTCATCGGCATCGTCCGCTTCGACAAGAAGTTCGATTTCGGCCTGCGCGTAAACGGGAGCTATACGCGACAGGATGTCAAGGACGTGAGTCCGGCAACTTCATCGACGGCCGGCTCGCTCTATGGCAACCAGACGTCGGCAGACCCGAACTTCGCGACCTATGGAACTTCCAGCGACCAAACCAAATGGGCGTTCAAGTACGGCATCGGTTTCGACCACGCCTTTTTCGGTGATTATCGGACCGTGTTTCAGCTGTTCGGCGAGACGAGAGCGGGACGACCGTACAGCTTTACGATGATCGACAACAACAACGGACGTTCGCCGGTGTTCGGGACCGTCGGAAACAATGACCGCTATCTGCTCTACGTGCCGACGGGGACGTCGGATCCGAAGGTCAGCTACGACTCGACCACAACGCAGAATGCGCTCGATACCCTCATCAGTGGGAGCGTACTGAACAAATACCGGGGACAGATCGCGCCAAAGAACATTGCTCGGTCGCGAGCGTTCACGCGTATCGACCTACATCTGGAACAGGAGCTTCCGACGTTTGTCGGCAAGTCGCGCATTACGTTGTTCGGCGACATCGAGAATCTGCCCAACTTGCTCAATCGCAATTGGGGCGGTTTCCGACAGCTTGGTTTCCCTTACACGGCGTCGGTCGTGCAGGTGCAATGCCTGGCGGCCGCAACGCCGACCGGGACGGCGGGCACCCCGCTGACTGGCGTGATCGGCAGCGCGACCAACCCGGCGAATGGTTGCGCGCAGTATCGCTACTCGTCGTTCCGCGCGCCGACGGAGACGTTGCGCACGGCGGACTCGCTGTACCTGATCCGCGTCGGCGCACGCTTTACGTTCTAAAGCGCTCATTCGTCGTACGAGAAAATCGGCCGCCGTCCTGTCGGGACGGCGGCCTTTTCTTTGCCGCTACAGCTTGATTGTCAGGTCGGCGTGAAATGTCCGTTGCGGGAACGGGTGAAACAGGAAATATTTGACGTTGCTGACGTTATCGACCCCGATCCCGAGCGTGTAGTTCTTCGCCACGCTGAATTGCGCGCGCAGGTCTATGACGAGGTATTTGTAGAACCCCTGATAGGTGTTCCCGACCACGTCGCTGTTGTCGAGCGACCCGTACATGCGGCTAGCGTAGCGCCCCGCCGCGGTCAGCGCGACGCCGTCGACTGGCCGCCAGGTCGCAACGGCGGTCGCTTTCCATTCGGGCACCGTGGGCAGGCGCTTGCCGACCGCCGCCGGAAAGGCGGCGTCGGCGCGAGTCGTCGCGTCGGCATAGGTCGCGCTGCCCGACAAATCGAGGCGCGGCAGCAGGTCGGTGCGGGCAAACGCCAATTCGACTCCCCGCACACGCGTGCGGTCGACGTTCTGGACGAAGGTCGCGACCGCGGGCCCGCCGTTGAGCAGCCCGCTTTGCGAGATCAGCGCATCCCGCACCGCTTCGCTGAACAGCGACAACCGGATGCTGCCCCTGGCGTCCTTGCGCTCAACGGCGAGCTCGAACGAGCGCGCGCGTTCGGGGCGCAGATCGGGGTTGGGGGCCGCGGCGGCCGGCGTGGTGACGATCTGGTAGAGCTCGCCCACCGTCGGGAAGCGCCATGCCTGGCCGAACGACAATTGCGCCCTCCAGCCGGCCGCCGGTTCCCACGCCAGCGAGGCCTTGGGCGAGAAGGTCGCGGCAGACCGCTCGGGCTGGATCGCCGAAATCGCCGGCGACAGCGAGAAATTGAGCCCATCCGATGCGCGCCACCATTCGTATCGCCCGCCGATCGACAGCGTGACGGTCGGGATGACCTTGAAGGCGTCCTGCGCCCAGACCGCCGTCGTTCGCGTCTCGCCGAGCGATTGCAGGTTGAGCGCGCCCGGCGCGCCGCCGATCCAGTCGGTCGTTGCGTAGCGGTTGCTCGCGATCCGGAACCGGTCCCAATGCGCGCCGAAGCTCAGCGTGTTGGTTCCGGCATCGTCCGACCGCCAAACCGCCTTGGCGTCGAGCGTTGCCCAGCCCGTGCCGTTCAACCGCGTGATCGTCCCCGCGCCGCCGCTTATCGCGGCAGGCAGCACGGTGGTCGCGATCCGCTGCTCGTCGCGGTCGACGATGTAGCGCGTGGCGATGACCTGCCAGTCGAACCGCTTGCCGCCGCCGCCGCTCGCGGACAGGGCGTGCGACCAATGGCGTTGATCGGTGCGGTACACTCCGCTGCTCAGCGCGACTGGATAATTGGGAAGCCCGGTCGCGATTGTCGTCAGGTAGCTGTCCGAGGTGGAATCGGTGCGGTTGAGGAACAGCCCGCCGACATAGGTCAGCCGGATCGCATCGGTCAGGTCGAACGCGGCCTTCAACTTCAGCCGATCCTGCCACTGGCGTTCGATCCCCGTCGCGCCGAGGACGTGGATCGGCTGGCCGGTGCGGTTGCGGTCGGGGAGCGATCCCGCGGTGCCGGCTGGCGCGCTGGCGGCGGTCGCATAGCCGATCGGCTGGCCGCGGCTCGTGACATGATCGTAGCTTGCGAACAGGGCGAGCTTTCCGAACCGGTCGCCGATCGTCACGCCGGCCTGATACGCGGCGAAGGTGTCGCGGTGGCCGTACAGGTCATAGGTCTGGACGCTAGCGCCCGCAGTCGCTGTCGCTTCGAATTCGTCGGGAAGCCGCGTGGTGATGTTGACCACCGCGCCGATCGAATTGCCGGGATAGGCCGCCGAGAACGGCCCGTAAAGCACGTCGATCCGCGCGATCTCCTGCGTGCTGACCGCGCTCCAGCGCGGGCTTGCCGAGGTATTGTTGTTGCCGATCAGCGCCGACAGCAGCGCGCCGTCTGCATAGATCAGGCTGCGCGCGCTCGCGCCCAGCCCTGCGGTGCGAGTTGCGAGCGGCGCCTGGGTGTCGCCGATATGTCGCTTGCGGACGATCAGGCTGGGCAGATACTTGGCCGTATCCTCGACGTTCATCGCGTTGGTGGTGCGCGCGACGGTGTCGGCGTCGATCGTGACCGTGGTGTTCGGCGCGTTCTCGATCGTCGCCTTTTGGCGCTGCGCGGTGATCAGGATATCCGGTCCGACGTCGTCGGGCGGGGCGGAGCCGTCGGCCGCCCGGGCCGGCAAAGCGGTGGCGCTCGCCAGCGCGGCGAGCGAGGCGCGCAACAGCGCGCGCGTCGAAATGGTCACGGGGGAATTCCCTTGCTTGAAACGCGAACAGCCGCGCGGAGCGGCCGGGTTCAGGCGAGGGCAGGCGGTCCGGTGGCCGGTGGTGGTGGCGCGGCGAGGCCACGGCCCGGGGCCGTCGCGGCAACCATCAGCAGGGGCGTCGCGGCATAGGATGTGAGCGGCGCGCCGATCGCGACCGGCGGCGGGGGCGCGTCGGCGAGGCCAAGGCCGGCGAAGGCGCAAGGGTGGCCGCCCGATTGCTTCTTGTCGGGGGTGTGATGCGATGCGCCGTGACCCATCGACATGTCACTGGCCATCGGCGTGGTTTCATCGGGCTGCATGCCGTCGCACGCGATGATCGCGAAGCCGCCCGCCATGGTCGTGCCCGGCATCCAACCTTCGGGGCTCATCCCGCGTGCGAGGAGCACGCAAAGCAGCAGCATCAGACCGCCGAGCGGACGAAGCAGAAAAGGCATGGAAACGCGGCGTGCCATCGCGAGTGCCCCTAGCGCAATCTGGTTAACGTTCCAGCCCGTCCCCGCGCCTTTTCGTGCACGCCCCATCGGGTATAAGGGCGCTGCTCCATGGCCAGCCTGCCCGCCCCCGTCGATCCGCAGCCCGCGGCGACCAAGACGCCGTTCTGGCGGCCCGCATTCCTGTCGCGTCCGTTCTTTGAGGATAGGGGCAGGGCGTTCTGGCGGCTGCAGGCCGCGGGCTGGGGCGGTTACGTGCTGCTGCGTTCGGTATCCGCATTCTCGATCGCCAACACTTTGTCGTTGCAGGTTTTCGTCCAGATCCTGCTCCAGGCGATCGTCGGCTATTGCGTCACCGTCCTGCTGTCGACGCTCTACGCCTATTACCGCCAGATGCCGCGGCTGCAGGAGATTTTGCTGACGCTGCTGACGCTGGGCGTGGCGACGCTGCTGGCGGCGACAATCAACGCCTGGGCATTGAGTTTTCAGCCCGCGAGCGGCGCCGGCGCGGCCGTCGCGGCCCCGGGCGTGACGTTGAAAAGCATCGTCAGCCAGTTGTTCCTGACCTTCACTGTGCTCGGCGGGTGGACCGCGCTCTATTTCGGGATCAATTTCTACCTGATCGTCGAGGCGCAGAACGACCAGCTCGAACGGCTGGGGACGCAGGCGTCGTCGGCGCAGCTTGCGATGCTGCGCTATCAACTCAACCCCCATTTCCTGTTCAACACGCTCAATTCGATCTCGACCCTAGTGCTGCTCAAGGAAACCGAGCGCGCCAATGCGATGCTGTCGCGGCTCGCCGACTTTCTGCGCTTCACGTTGATCTACGAGCCGACCGCGCACGTCACGGTCGCGCAGGAGGTGCAGACGCTGAAGCTCTATCTCGAAATCGAGAAGATGCGGTTCGAAAACCGCCTGCGCCCGGCGTTCGACATCGACCCGCGCGCCGAACGCGCGCGTTTGCCATCGCTGTTGCTCCAGCCGCTGGTCGAAAACGCGATCAAATATGCGGTCACGCCGAGTGAGGAGGGGGCGGAAATCGCGGTTTCGGCACGGCTCGTCGGCGAACGCGTGCGGATCACCGTGTCCGATACGGGTCCCGGCTTGATCGAGAACGGATTAGGTCCAAGCCTTTCAACCGGCGTGGGGCTCGCCAATATAAGAGACCGGCTGGTTCAGGCGTACGGGCCCGACCACCGTTTTGACAGTCGATCGACTCCAGGGGGCGGCTTTGCCGTGGAGATCGAGATTCCGTACCAATTGGACGATCCGAATAGAGAGGCCGCATGACTATCCGAACCATCCTGGTGGATGACGAAACCCTGGCGATCCAGGGGCTCGAGCTCCGCCTGCAGGCGCATCCCGACGTCGAGATCATCGACCGGTGCGCGAACGGCCGCGAAGCGATCCGCAGCATCAAGACCAACAAGCCCGATCTGGTATTTCTCGACATCCAGATGCCGGGGTTCGACGGCTTTTCGGTGGTGCAGGGGCTGATGGAGGTCGAACCGCCGCTGTTCGTGTTCGTGACGGCCTATTCGGACCACGCGCTTCGTGCGTTCGAGGCGCAGGCGGTCGATTATCTGGTCAAGCCGGTCGAGGAAAGCCGCCTCGCCGACACGCTCGATCGGGTGCGTCAGCGGCTGAGCGAAAAGCGCGGCGCGGAAGAAGTCGAGAAATACAAGGAAGCGCTGGCAGAAGTCGCGCCCGAGGCGGCGGACGAGATCGCCGAAGGCGGAGACGGCCATTCGTCAAACCGCTTCGAAAAGCTCATCAACATCAAGGACCGCGGCAAGATATTCCGCGTCGACGTGGATACGATCGAGGTGGTCGAGGCGGCGGGCGATTACATGTGCATCAAGACCGGCGACAACACCTTGATCCTGCGCCAGACGATGAAGGATCTGGAAAAACGGCTCGACCCGCGGCGGTTCCAGCGGGTGCACCGGTCGACGATCGTCAACCTCGACCTGGTGCGGCAGGTCAAGCCGCACACCAATGGCGAATGCTTCCTGGTGCTCGATTCGGGCGGACAGGTGAAGGTGAGCCGCAGTTATCGCGACGTGGTGGCGCGGTTCGTTCATTGATGCTCGCGCTGGCAGTTGTCCTTGCACTCGGCGCGGCGTCGCCCAACCAGGAAACCGCTCGGGCGGTCGCCGCGCGTCAGGTGCTGCGGGAATGCGGGACGAATGCTGTCGTCTTGGCAGCCGCGCCAGATGCCAATTGGCGAGAAACCGAGAGCAATGCCGAAGCTCATGCCCAGCTTCGTGCCGAATTGGGGATCAGCGTGCCCGATGGGCGGGAACGGATCCTGATCTATGGCATCGGCGGCGACCTCGAAACCTGGACTCACAGCATCGTGCTGACCCGCGACAAGAGTGGGCGTTGGCGGTTTGACGCGGTCGGTCGGTCGCGGGCGTGGATCGCGAACGCCAAGCCTTTCGCCTATCCACCGAAGTCCGGAGAGATCAGTGCCGTCGACGGCAAGCGGATCGATTCGATTCTGGTTGATCCCTGCTTCCTCGCTGAACCGGCCCAACTTCCCGTGTATGGCGGCGGCGAGTCGCCGCCGGTCGGTGCGACCGTGTGGACGGTCGAAACGGCGGGAACGCGCATTGCACGCCGCTTCTCGATCATTGGTACGCCCAAAAGCCGATCGGGCGATCTTCTCGCGATCGTGTTCGGCTATCTGCGTTAGGCCCGTCCTCATCCGATCGGCTAGAACGCGCTGCAAATAAAGGGAGGCTGTCGATGTCCGACCAGTACGAAACCTTCGCCGCACTCCACGTCCCGGGCGACCCCCTGATCATCTACAATTGCTGGGATCCCGGCAGCGCGGTCGCGATCGCCAAGGCGGGCGCAAGGGCGATCGCGACGGGCAGCTATGGCGCCGCCGAATCGCTCGGCTTCCATGACGGCGAGCAAGCGCCGCTCGATACGGTGTTCGACAATGCGCGGCGGATCATGGGCGCGGTCGACCTGCCCGTCTCGATCGATTTCGAGAGCGGCTATGCGGTCGATCCCGAAGGCGTGGCGGCGAACCACGCCAGGCTCGCGGCGACCGGGGCGGTGGGCTGCAATTTCGAGGATTCGGTGATCGGCGGCGAGGGACTCCACCCGCTCGCGCTCCAGGCCGATCGAGTCGCGGCGGCGCGGCGCGGGGCGGACGAGGCGTTCTACATCAACGCGCGCGTCGACCTCTATTTGCGCACGCCCGCCGATCGGCACGACGCCTCGCTGATCGACCAAGCGGTGGAGCGCGCGCAAGCCTATCTGGCGGCGGGCGCAAGCGGCGTCTTCGTCCCCGGCCTGCGCGATCCCGCGACGATCGCGGAGCTAGTCAAGCGGACGGGCGCGCGGGTCAACGTCATCCCCGGGCCCAATCAGCCGACCCGCGAACTCGCCGACGCCGGTGTGGCGCGAATCAGCTATGGTGGCGGCCCGTGGAAGGCGGCGATGGCGTGGTTGGAGGAACAGGCTCGGCCGGCGATCAACTGGAAATAACCGTCATGCCAGCGAAAGCTGGCATCTCTCGCGGCATTGAGCCGCTGGACTGTGATCCAACACGTCTGAATCGGCTGTGCTCCGGCGAAGGCCGGGGCCTTGGCCGCCGAAGTCCACACGCGCCAACGCTCCGGCCTTCGCCGGAGCACGACAAGGTTTCAGCTCGGCCGGATCACGCTCTAAATACCCCAGCTTTCGCTGGGGTGACGATCAGTCCAGCGGTTTCCTGTCCTCGTCGGTCACGCCGAGGTCGGTCGCGGTGAACAGTGCGTGGAGCGTGACCCCGCGCTCGGCCAGCGTCTCGGTCGCGCCCTGTTCGCGATCGAGGATGACGATCGCGTCCTTCATCACGCCGCCCGCCGCTTCGATCTGGTCCGCAGCCTTCAGGATCGATCCGCCGCTGGTCGCGACGTCGTCGATCAGCACGACGCGCTTGCCCGCCAGCGTTTCGCCGCCGGCATCGTCGAGCCCTTCGACCATCAGCGACGTGCCGTGCGCCTTCGCCGCCTTGCGCACGAACACCGCGCCGATCGGCCGCCCGGCGTCCCAGCTCGCCGCCGCGATCCCGCCGAGCAATGGCACCGCGCCCATCTCCAGGCCCGCGACGTAATCCGCCTCCAGCCCGTCGAGCACCGACAACAGCCCGCGCGCACATTGTGCTGCGCCCTCGGGCGTCATCATGGTCGCCTTCATGTTGAAATAGATCCGGCTGCGTTTGCCCGACACGAGCAGGAAATCGCCGCGCTTGAAGGTGCGGGTGGCGAGCAGCGCGCGCAGCGCGTCGCGGTCGTAAGCGGCCATTCTTGATCTCCGGGCAAAAGAAAGGGCGCTGCCGTTGCCGGTAGCGCCCTCCCTTCGATCAAGCATTCTTCAGCGTCAACCACCCTTCCCGACCGTTCGCCCTGAGCTTGTCGAAGGGCGTTGGCTTGGCGCTTCCCGCGCCAACGTGCTTCGACAAGCTCAGCACGAACGGTGGACGAGTTTCCCGATCAGCCCGCGCCGTGCGCGGCGAGGGCTGCGAGAAGGAGGAGAGCCACGATGTTGGTGATCTTGATCATCGGGTTCACCGCCGGGCCCGCCGTATCCTTGTAGGGGTCGCCCACCGTGTCGCCGGTGACCGCGGCCTTATGGGCTTCAGAGCCCTTGCCGCCGTAATTGCCGTCCTCGATATACTTCTTGGCGTTGTCCCATGCGCCGCCGCCGGAGGTCATCGAGATGGCGACGAACAAGCCGGAGACGATCACGCCGAGCAGCATCGCGCCGAGCGCCGCAAAGCCCTGTTCGCGACCGGCGACCGCCTGGATGATGAAGAACACCAAGACGGGGCTGAGCACCGGAAGCAGCGAGGGAACGATCATTTCCTTGATCGCCGCGCGCGTCACGATGTCGACCGTGCGGGCATAGTTGGGACGGCTGGTCCCTTCCATGATGCCCTTGTCGGCGGCGAATTGCGCGCGGACATCCTCGACCACCGATCCGGCGGCACGACCCACGGCGGTCATGCCGAACGCGCCGAACAGATAGGGGAGCAACGCGCCGAGCAGCAGCCCGACGATGACGTACGGATTGCTCAGCGAGAAGTCGATCGTGCCGATGCCGAGCTCGATCGTATAGCGCCCGAGGTCGGTGGTGTAGGCGCCAAACAGCACCAGTGCGGCCAGTGCCGCCGAGCCGATCGCATAGCCCTTGGTCACCGCCTTGGTCGTGTTGCCGACCGCGTCGAGCGCGTCGGTACGGTGCCGGACGTCGTCGGGCAGACCCGCCATTTCGGCGATGCCGCCGGCGTTATCCGTGACCGGGCCATACGCGTCGAGCGCGACGACCATGCCGGCAAGTGCCAGCAGCGACGTCGCGGCGAACGCCACACCGATGATGCCGGCAAGCTGGTAGGTCGCGACGACCGCGACGACGATCACGAGGGTCGGCAACGCAGTCGATTCGAGGCTGATCGCCAAGCCTTGAATGACGTTGGTGCCGTGGCCCGTCGACGACGCCTTGGCGATCGACTTGACCGGGCGATAGTTGGTGCCGGTGTAATATTCCGTGATCCACACGAGCAACCCGGTCACGGCGAGGCCGATCATCATGCACCAGAAGAGCTTGGCGCCGGTGAACGAGATGGCGCCCGCGCCGATCGGCGCGCCCATGTCGCCGAGTACGTGTTGCGTCACGAAGAAGATCGCCGGGATCGACAGGATCACGGTGGTCCAGAACCCCTTGTACATCGCGCCCATGATCGACTGCTTGCTGCCCAAGCGGACGAGATAGGTGCCGATGATCGAGGTGATGATGCACACCCCGCCGACGATCAGCGGCAGCGTCATCAGCTGGAGCAGATTGTCGGCATCGGGGAGCAGCAGCGCGATCGACACCATCGTCAGGCCGATCGTCACGACATAGGTTTCGAACAGGTCGGCCGCCATCCCGGCGCAGTCGCCCACATTGTCGCCGACGTTATCGGCGATCGTGGCGGGGTTGCGAGGATCGTCCTCCGGAATGCCCGCCTCGACCTTGCCGACCAGGTCGGCGCCGACGTCGGCGGCCTTGGTGAAGATACCGCCGCCGAGACGCGCGAAGATCGAGATCAGCGACGCGACGAACGCCAGCGCGGTCAGCGCGTCGACCACCTTGTGATCGCCGGGTTGAAGACCCGACGGGCCGGTCAGGTACCAGAAGATGCCCGAGATCGCGAGCAGACCGAGACCCGCTACAAGCATGCCGGTGATCGCGCCCGAGCGGAACGCCAGCGTGAGGCCGCCCTGCAGGCTGCCGCGCGCGGCTTCCGCCGTGCGGACGTTGGCGCGGACCGAGATGTTCATGCCGATATAGCCGGCGATGCCCGACAGCACCGCGCCGATCACGAATGACACGGCCGACAGCGCGCCGAGCGAGAAGAACACGATTGCCGCGACGATGATGCCGACGATCGCGATGGTGGTGTATTGCCGGCCGAGATAAGCCTTCGCGCCTTCCTGAATAGCCGACGCGATGTCCTGCATCTTTTCGTTGCCGGCGGGTGCACGCAGCACCTGCATGCTGGTGATGATGCCATAGGCCACGGCGATCAGGCCGCAGACGATGGCCGCATACACGATCGTCATCCTCTTTGTTCCCCTGCTAACCGCGCGTGGCGGGTCCGCCCGCGCGTATTCTTCCCTAGGTGGGGACTGCGTATAAAGGCGCGGGCGGCGCGCGCAAGCGCCTCACGTCAATGTTGAAATCCCAGCGTGGGCGGCAGCGGGACGGGTTCGCCGCCGTCGGTCAGGGTCAGCCCGCCGCCCGGCGTGAAGCTGCCGATGCACGTTGCCGGGACCGGCGGCGCGAAACCGGCGGGCGCGGCGAAGAGCAATTGATAATCGTCGCCCGCTGTCACCGCCGCCATGCGGTCGCCCGAAAAGGCGCGGTAGCTCGCCGATAAGGGCACGAGCGCCAAGTCGATCGTGACAGCGAGTCCGCTTGCCGCCGCCATCCGCGACGCGTCGAGCACGAGGCCGTCGGATACGTCCATCATCGCGTGGACGAGGGGGACGAGCGCGCGGCCTTCGGCGAGGTGCGGCTGCGGGCGGCGATAGGCGGCGAGGAGGTCTGGAGGGCCTGCTTCGCCACGCGCGATGCGCAGGCCGGCCCCGGCATCGCCGATCGTGCCGGTGACCCACAAAGAATCGCCCGCTTTGGCGCCCGATCGGGGAACGTCCACACCATTGCGCCCAAAAGCCGTGAGCGTAATCACAAGCGGCGCGTCGGGTGGCAGGGATACGATGTCGCCACCGAGCAGCGTGCAATCGAACGCTGTCAAGACTTCGCTGAATCCTGAGAGGAAGGCGTCGTCCCAATCCTCCCCCTTCCCCGGCGAAGGCCGGGGTCCAGTCTCGGCGCGAAGCGCCGAACGCGCTGCCGCGCGCAACTTCGTTTCGGACTGGGCCCCGGCCTGCGCCGGGGAGCGGGATAATGGATAGTTGAGCAGTGCGCCTTCGGGTGTCGCACCCTTGGCGGCGAGGTCGGACAGATTTACCGCGACCAGCTTCCACGCAACGTCGCCGGGCGGGTCGTCCGGCAGGAAGTGCACGCCTTCGACGATCGTATCGGTAGTGATCGTCAATCCAGCGAGGCTGGCGGTGTCGTCGGTGAGGCCATGCGCTCCGCCATGGAGCGGCAATCCGCGCAACGCAGCGAGGAACTCGGCCTCGTTCACGGCTCGCGTTTCGCGCCGTCGAGGCCACGCTGCTGGCGATCGCACTCGGACTTCGCCGCCGCCTTCTCCGTCTTGGTACGCCCGAACGCGATACGATTGGCGTCCGCTTCGGCCCGCGCGGCCTCTCGCGCTTTCGCTTTGCGCGCCCGGTTGAGGTTGACGACCTCCGCCAGTTCAGCCTCGCGCTTCTTTCGCCACCGCGTCGAGCAGGCCGTTGACGAACCCCGCCTCGCGGCGGTCGTAGAACGCCTTGGCGACGTCGACATATTCGCTGATGACGGTGCCGGTCGCGGTGTCGGCGCGGGCGAGCAATTCGTAGGTCGCGGCGCGGAGCAAGGCACGCATCGGCTTGTCCAGCCGGTCGAACGACCAGTCGCCCGACAGCTTGGCCGCGATCGCCGCATCGATTTCGTCGGTCCGCGCCAGCGTGCCGGTCACGACATCGTCGAAATAGGCCTCGTCGGCGGGCGCATATTCGACATCCTCAATCGTCGCACCGAGCCGATGCTGGTGGAATTCGTGGAGCAGCGACGCAAGCGCGGTGCCCTCCATCTCATGCTGATAGAGCGCCTGCGTGGCGGCGAGGCGTGCGGCGGCGCGGGCCTTGGATCGGACGGCGGTTCGGCGTGACATTAGCGCGCAGATAGGTAGGTTGGGCGGCGATGGCAAAGCGTCTCGTTTCAATCGCCGCGTTTTGTGCTGTGCTGGTGCCGGTATCGGCACACGCCTGTTCGATCGTCGTCACGCGCGAGCCGACTTTCTGGGAGGACAAAGCACGCGCAAAAAAGCTGTTGGCGCAGGCGACGCTGGTAGTCGATGGCGAAGTCGTCGAACCCGAAACGGATACAACGCCCGCCAAAATCAAGGTCGTGCATTGGTTTCGGGGTCCGAAGATCGCCTATTTCTTTAGCAAGAGCGGCGGAGGTGATTGCACGGACAGCTTTGAGATCAAGGGCGTGCGACAGCGCTTCATTATGTTCGGCGGACCGGACGTTTATGACACTTTTATGGGTTCCGAACCTTCACCCCAAAGGGCGATTGACCGGCTGCTTGGGTCCGATCGTCGCAAAGACTGGCCCTATTACAATCCCGAATTTCCACCGAAAGCGAAGAAACGCTAGTCTTTCAGACGCAAAGACACCGACTTGGCATGTGCCGGCAGCCCTTCCGCCTCGGCCAGCGTCACCGCAGCGGCGCCGATCGCCGCAAGCGCGCCCTGATCGAGCGACAGGAAGCTGGTGCGCTTCATGAAATCGAGCACCGACAGGCCGCTCGAAAAGCGCGCGCGGCGGCCGGTCGGGAGGACGTGGTTGGGGCCCGCGACGTAATCGCCAACCGCTTCGGGCGTGTAGCGGCCGAGGAACACCGATCCGGCGTGCTTGACCATATCGAAGAGGGCGCCGGCTTCGTCGCACGCGAGTTCGAGATGCTCGGGGGCGAGGCGGTTCACCAGCGGCATCGCTTCGGCGAGGTCGGCGGTGACGATAATCGCGCCGTTCGCGTCCCACGACGCGCGCGCGATCTTGGCGGTGGCGAGTTCGCCGATCTGAATGTCCACCGCGTCCGCCACCGCGCGGGCGAGCGCAGCGTCGTTGGTGAACAGGATCGACTGGCTCGACGGGTCGTGCTCGGCCTGGCTGAGCAGGTCGGCGGCGATCCAGTGCGGATCGTTCGCGCCGTCCGCGACGACGACGATCTCGCTCGGTCCGGCGACCATGTCGATCCCGACCACGCCAAACAACTGCCGCTTGGCCTCGGCGACCCAAGCATTGCCGGGGCCGCACACGACATCGACCGGCGCGATCCGCCCGGTGCCGTAGGCGAGCGCCGCGACCGCTTGCGCCCCCCCGATCCGCCAGACCTCGTCGACGCCGGCGAGATGCGCGGCGGCGAGGACCAGCGGATTGACCTCGCCGTCGGGGGTGGGGGTCACCATCACCAACCGCTCGACGCCGGCGACCTTGGCGGGAATCGCGTTCATCAGCACCGAACTGGGATAGGCCGCGCGGCCGCCGGGAACGTAGATCCCCGCCGCATCGACCGCCCGCCATCGCGCGCCGAGCCGCGCGCCGGCGGCGTCGGTCGTATCGCTGTCTTCGGGCTTCTGCTTGGCGTGATAGGCGGTGATCCGTTCGGCGGCGAGTTCGAGTGCGTTGCGCAGGTCGGGTGCCAGGCCGTCATAGGCGGCGAGCCACTCGGCCTTTTCGATCCGCCAGCCGGTTTCGTTGAGGTCGTGCCGGTCGAACTTGCGCGTGAAGGCGTGGACCGCGGCGTCGCCTTCGTCGCGCACGCTGGCGACGATCGTCCGCACATCGCGCGACACGTCGGCGTCGGTCTCGCGCCGGGCATCGACCAACGCCTGGAACTGGCGGTCGAAGCCCGGTTCGGAGGTCGAAAGCTTGATCATGCCGCCACAGCCCGCCGGAACGCATCGACCAGCGGCACCAGTTCGGGCCTTGTCTTGAACGCCGCGCGGTTGACGATCAGGCGGCTGGTCACGTCCATGATCCGCTCGACCTCGACGAGGCCATTCTCCTTGAGCGTGCGGCCCGACGAGACGAGGTCGACAATGCGGGGCGCGAGGCCGAGCGTGGGCGCCAGCTCCATCGCGCCGTTGAGCTTGACGCACTCCGCCTGCACCCCGCGCGCCTCGAAATGGCGCTGGGTGAGGTAGGGGTATTTGGTCGCGACCCGGACGTGGCTCCATCCGCGCGGATCATCGGTCGCGGCCATGTCGGCGGGCTCGGCGACCGACAGCCGGCAATGCCCAATGCCGAGATCCACCGGCGCGTAGAGCTCGGGATAGTCGAACTCCGCCAGCACGTCCGATCCGACGATGCCGAGTTGCGCCGCGCCGTGCGCGACGAAGGTGGCGACGTCGAAGGCGCGCACGCGGATCAGGTCGATGCCGGGGCGGTTGGTGGAGAAGCGCAGGAGCCGGCTGCCCTCGTCGGCGAACGCGGCCTCGGGCTCGATTCCCGCGCGCGCGAGCAGCGGCGCGGCCTCTTCGAGGATGCGGCCCTTGGGGATGGCGATGACGAGCGGCTGCGGCACAGCGCGGGCTTTACTTGTGCACCTGCGAAGGCGCAATGCGCGGCGCGACGGAGGTGGCTATGGCGGGTGAGGACAACAATCGCGGCGCGTTTCGCATCCAGGAGTTCTATTGCACCAAGAACGGCGCGCCGATCTACGCGCGGCTGTGCGCGGCGATCGCCGAGGGATTGAACCGCGACAGCGAGGTCGGGCGGCGCGTGCTCGACTGGCCCGGCGAGCCGACCCGCGACGCGTTGCCGCTGCGGTTCATCGGCGGACTGCACGCGCTGGTGCGGGCGGGCAAGGATGCGGGGCTCGCTGCGATCTTCGCCGGCAAGACAATCGAGCCCGCTGCGATCGCTGACGACCTCAATCGCGCGCTGATTGCGCATGACGACGCTTTGCTGCCGTGGCTCAGCGGGCCGCCGCAGACCAACGAGCCGGGACGGTCGGGGTCGCTGATGACCGGGCTGCTCGAGGTCGCGCGCCGGTTCGGGCCCAGGATCGAACTGCTCGAGATCGGGTCGAGCGCCGGGCTCAACTTGCTGATCGACCGTTATGCGTTCGATCTTGGCGGGACGAAGGTCGGTCCGGCCGACGCGCCGGTCGTGCTCACGCCCGAGTGGAAGGGGCCCCCGCCCGAACCCGCGGCGGTGGCGATCGAGTCGGTGCGCGGCTGCGACGTCCAGCCGCTCGACGCGACCGATCCGGCGGTGGCGACGCGGTTGCTCGCGTATGTCTGGCCCGAAATGCCGGTGCGATTCGCGCGAATGGAGCGCGCGATCGCAATGCAGCGCGCGAAGCCGGTCGATCTGGTCCAGTCCGACGCCGCCGATTGGGTCGAGGCACGGCTTGCCGAGCCGCAGGCGGCGGGGATCACGCGCGTCCTGATGCATTCGGTGGTATGGCAATATCTGCCGCAGTCGAGCGCCGATCGCATCCGCGCGGCGATGGCGGCGGCGGGTGCGCGCGCCACCGCAGAGCGCCCGCTCGCCTGGGTGATGGTCGAGCCCAACCGGGCGTTCGGCGAGCACGTCATCCGTATGCGGAGCTGGCCCGGCGACGGCGAATGGACGGTGCTGGCGACGGCGCATGCGCATGGTGCGTGGATCAAATATGGCGACGCCGCGGAGGAGGACCGGATCAAGATCGACCTGCCCGAATCGGCAAAGGTCGACGTCAGCTAGGCGCCGGGCGCCGCCAGCCAGTCGCGCATCGCCGCCGTCACCTTGTCCGGCGCTTCCCACGGCGCGAAATGGCCCACGCCTTCCAGCCTTTCGATCATGAGGTCGGGCACCAGCGGATCGAGTCCCTCCAGCTGGCACGGCAACAGCGCCTTGTCCCCCAGCCCCCAGATTACCAGCGTCGGCATGGCGAGCGGTGGGAAGGGACCGTTCAGGAACGCAGGCCGCTCGGGAGTCGCATCCATCGCGGGCACCTGCACCGCGCTCGCGCGATACCAGTTGAGCATCGCGGTCATCGCGCCGGGCTGGCCCCATTGCTCGAGATAGACCGCCTTTTCCTCGGCGACCTTCGCGAAATCGGTGTGGCGCATGAAACTGCCGTCGAAGAACTGCGACAGGCCGATCGAGTCGATATATTTCTCGAATTCGGGGTTGCGGAACGCGGTGATGTATTGGCTCGCCTCGCGCTGCGCCATGTCGTCGAACAGCGTCTTCTGGAAGACGAACGGGTGCGGCGCGTTGACGATGATCAGGCGCGCGACACGATCGGGATGGTTGAGCGCCGCCATCCACGCGATCGCGCCGCCCCAATCGTGCCCGACGAGCGTGAAGCGGTCGATATCGAAGCGGTCGGCGAGCGCGATCAGGTCGGCGACGGGCTTGTCGGGGGTGTAATTCTCGACGCCTTGGGGTTTGGACGACTTGGCGAACCCGCGCTGGTCGGGCGCGAGAACGAAGTGATCCTTCGCGAGGTCGTCGATCTGGTGACGCCACGTGCGGTGCGATTCGGGGAAGCCGTGGAGCAGGATGATCGGCGGGTTGGCCGGATCGCCCGCGACCGCGACGTCGAGCGCGACCCCCGTCGACAGGTCCACGCGTTGCAGGTCGAAATCGCTCATCTTCTCTCCCGCGGCATGCCAAAGGTCACAAAAGTCACACCGTGTCATCGCTGAAATGCGACGAGCGGTTATCCGCTGAGCAAGCAAGAATTGCCCGCCGACGAGTGACTCTCTCACGCAAAATCCTACATTGAAAGCGCGAAAAGAGGACAAAGTCTTGGCCAAAGCCGATCAGACCGAAATCCCGATGCGGATCAAGATCGAGAATCCGGCGCCGGGCGTGCTTTACAGTCTGCAGACCGGCGACACCGGCGTGCTCGATCCCAAGCGGTCGGAGCGCGGCGAGGCGCTGCGCTTCGACTTCCTGGTGCGGATCGCGTCCGGTCCCAAATTCTTCGGCGACCAGGTGCGCCGCGAAGGGCCGACGCGGCGCTTCGTCTATATCCGCATCGGCCAGTCGGCGGGCGATCATGCCTGCGAATGGTCGAGGCGGATGAAAATCGACATTCGCGACACGCCGCAAGACCTGCTCGACCGCGCGATGGCGGGAGAGGGGGTGGTCGAACTGACGGTGGACGGGACGGGCAAGGACGGGACGCCGGCGTGCGCGACGGTCAAGGTGACGGGGCGGCGGATCGTCTAAATTCGCGCATCGACCGAAAATTACAATTCATCGAACAGCGGACCTGACAACTTCCGGGCCGTGCCGACGCACGACGCGACGCGCAGAATGTCGGGCGCCGTGTTGTCGAACTCTTTTCGGGAGGGACGATCGATGAGCTTCAAATATCGGATTCCGGCGGTCGCTATTGTCGCGATGTCATGCGGGAGCGCGATGGCCCAAACCAGCTGGCGCGTGGGCGACAAGGTAAGCGTCTGGGTCAGCGCCGATTATTACGACGGCACCGTCGTCGAGGTCGGATCGGGCGATCATGCCGGGCAATATCTGATCCATTTCGACAAATTCACGGCGGACCAATACGCGCTGGCGAAGAACGTGATTGCCCGGCGACCGGCGGTCCCCCAAGCGTCGAACGGAAAGACCGGCACGAACGGTTGTCGAATCATGGTGCTCAACGGTCAGCCGGTCTGCGATCCCGGGAGTGTCCGGCGACGCTGATCCACCGCGCGGGTCGTCCAGCTTCCTGCGTCGGCCTATGTTTTTAACGCCAGCGGACCTGCGATCCGGGCTGGATCGAACGCATGAGGCCTTCCAGTTCGTCGATGAGCACGCTTAGGCTTTCGGGTTTGAAAACCAGCGGTAATTCCGTCCCGCCCTTGAGAGTCATCAGGATGACCGGCTCGCCCTCGGCAGTCTTCGCCGTCTGCATACCGGTGGGCCGGATGAACTGTTGGTCTCGTCCTTCGGCATTGAACTTTTCGGATTCGGCCGCAAGCGCGCCGACAAGTACTCCCGCACATTCGGCGCTCACCTCGAGACGGTGAGTCTCTTGGTCTTCCCCAAGCATGTCGAACCGGATGTCGCCGCCCTCGGCCGACCACTCAAGAACTCGAGTATATTTCAACGCAACTTCCTTTAAGCCTTGGGAACTAACAACGTCTCTGGCCGACGCTCTCGCGCGTTCTTGAACAGCGAATAGGTTTGTCCAACGATCTCGCTGACCCCCGTGATCGAGGACATGAAGCTTTCCAGTTCCGGTGTCTTTCGGGCCTCGACCAGCCGCACGGGCGTCGACGGATCGGGTCCCTCGAAGCGGACGTAGAACAGCGGTTCGCCGCGCTTCAGGATCAAATCCTTCGTCGTGTCGTGCCACTCGAAGGCCCACATCAGCGCGCGCGGCCAGATATCTATCGGAAAACGGCCGCTGATCTGAATGCCCGGTCGCCGATCCCCGGAATAGTGGAAGATCGGCGGGTATTGGTTGATATAGAGTGGGTCGTCCGAGACGAATACGTAGGCAGTCAGCAACTGCAACACCGGCCGGTTCGGGTTGCGCCATTCGTGTCGCGGCTGAAACACGATCCAGCGTTGCAGCGCATCGGAGCGAATCGGACTTTTGTCCGCGAGCACGTTCGTGATGTCCATTCCGGCGGCCGTCAGGTTGACACGCAGGTGCACATCGATCGGGCAATTGATCATGAAATGTTTGCGGTCGAAATCGAGCACGGAAGGACATTGGCCGACGGATCGCGGATCGCTGCTCTGCGATTCTATCCGCACCGGTCTGGGCGTGTCCCAGATGATGCTGGCATTCTCGCTATTGAGCAGCCAGCCCGCGGTATAGGCGCGCGATTCAGCGGGCTCGCGGGCGGCGGCTTCTGGTGTCGGTTCGGCTTCACTCTCGCGCGCAGCCTTCGAAAACAGATTCTTCAGCATAACCGGGTTCGCAGCCTTCGCGTCTAGGGACGCTGGCGCCTAGCACGGCAATCTCGGGCTATCCAGACATCGGACATGAGCGAAGCGTTCAGGGATA
>JAFEEZ010000429.1 GCA_018240825.1 Pseudomonadota bacterium
CGGGGGCAGGCAGGATCGCCATCAGCCCGGCTACCCCGGCGAACGTTCCGAATTGCCGCCGCGAAGGATGGACGCTGGCGAGGAAGCGGTCGTTATCGGCCGCGGTGTGTTCGTCGCACATTGGGTCTCTCCCGAGTCGTGGTTGGGGGAGCATAGGTCGAAGGGGCGTGGGCGCGAAGGCTCCCCATTCCCCGTTCGCCCTGAGCTTGTCGAAGGGCGGGTTGCGCGGGCACCGCCTGCCCACGTGCTTCGACAAGCTCAGCACGAACGGGGATAAACACTAAAGGGGCCGGGAATCGCTCCCCGGCCCGCTTCGCATCACACTGACGGCTGACTTACTTCGCTTCGGCCTTTACCGTCTTGCCGCCTTTCTTGCCCGGTTTCCTGGGCGCGGCGGGTTCGATTGCGAAGGCCAATGCGCCGTCCTTCATCTTCACCGTCACCTCGCCGCCGTGGACGAGCTTGCCGAACAGCAATTCCTCGGCGAGCGGCTGCTTGATCTTTTCCTGGATCAGACGGCCCATCGGTCGGGCGCCGTAAAGCTTGTCATAGCCCTTCGACGTCAGCCACGCCTTCGATTCGTCGTCGAGTTGGATGTGGACGTTGCGGTCCGCCAGCTGGAGTTCGAGCTGAAGGATGAACTTGTCCACCACCCGCGCCACGACTTCCGGCGGCAGGTAGCCGAACGGTACGATCGCATCGAGGCGGTTCCTGAACTCGGGCGTGAACATCTTCTGCACCGCCTGTTCGTCCTCGCCCTCGCGCGTGAGGTTGCCGAAGCCGAGCGTTTCGCGCGCCATGTCGGACGCCCCCGCATTGGTCGTCATGATCAGGATGACGTTGCGGAAGTCGACCGTCTTGCCGTGCTGGTCGGTCAGGCGGCCGTGATCCATGACCTGGAGCAGGATGTTGAACAGGTCGGGATGCGCCTTCTCGATTTCGTCGAGCAGCAGGACGCAATGCGGCTGCTGGTCGACCGCGTCGGTCAACAGACCGCCCTGGTCGAACCCGACATAGCCAGGAGGGGCGCCGATCAGCCGGCTGACCGAATGGCGCTCCATATATTCGGACATGTCGAACCGCTGGAGCGGGATGCCCATGATCGAGGCGAGCTGGCGCGCGACCTCGGTCTTGCCGACGCCCGTCGGGCCGGTGAACAGATAGTTGCCGATCGGCTTTTCGGGATCGCGCAAGCCGGCGCGGCTCAGCTTGATCGCCGACGACAGTTTCTCGATCGCCTCGTTCTGGCCGAACACGACACGTTTCAGGTCGGTTTCGAGGTTGGCGAGCGCGAGCGTGTCGTCCTTCGACACCGATTTCGGCGGAATGCGCGCCATCGTCGCGATCACCGCCTCGATCTCCCTGGTGGTGATCGTCTTCTTGCGCTTCGACGGCGGCACCAGCATCTGCATCGCGCCGACCTCATCGATCACGTCGATCGCCTTGTCGGGCAATTTGCGGTCATTGATGTAGCGTGCGCTGAGCTCGACCGCCGATTTGATCGCGTCGGGCGTGTACGTGACCTTGTGGTGGTCCTCGAACGCCGAGCGCAAGCCCGCGAGGATCTTCACCGTGTCCTCGATCGTCGGCTCGTTGACGTCGATCTTCTGGAACCGGCGCAGCAACGCCCGGTCCTTTTCAAAATGGTTGCGGAATTCCTTGTAGGTGGTCGAGCCGATACAGCGGATCGTGCCGCCCGACAAAGCCGGCTTGAGCAGGTTCGACGCGTCCATCGCGCCGCCGCTGGTGGCGCCGGCGCCGATCACGGTGTGGATTTCGTCGATGAACAGGATCGCGTCGGGCAGTTTCTCCAGCTCGTTGACGACCGCCTTCAGCCGCTCCTCGAAATCGCCGCGATAGCGCGTGCCGGCGAGAAGCGCGCCCATGTCGAGCGAGTAGATCACCGCGGGCTTGAGCACGTCGGGAACGTCGCCCTCGACGATCTTGCGCGCGAGACCTTCGGCGATCGCGGTCTTCCCGACGCCGGGATCGCCGACATAGAGCGGGTTGTTCTTCGACCGGCGGCACAGGATCTGCACCGTGCGGTCGACCTCCGCCATGCGGCCGATCAGCGGATCGACCTTGCCGGTCCTGGCCTTTTCGTTGAGGTCGACGGTGAACTGCTTGAGCGCCGATTCCGACTTGCCCTTGTCGGACTTCGACGGTTTTTCCTCGTCGCTCGCGCCCTTGGGCGTGCTGGTTTCGGCCGGGCTGCCGCCCTTGCCGACGCCGTGCGAGATGTAGCTGACCGCGTCGAGGCGGCTCATGTCCTGCTGTTGCAGGAAATAAACGGCATAGCTTTCGCGCTCGCTGAACAGCGCGACGAGCACGTTGGCGCCGGTCACTTCGTCGCGGCCCGAAGACTGGACGTGCAGGATCGCGCGCTGGACGACGCGCTGGAAACCGCTGGTCGGCGACGGGTCGGTCGCCTTGTCGACCTTCAGCGCATCGAGTTCGGTGTCGAGATAGTGCGCGACGGTCGTGCGCAGATCGTCGAGCTCCACGCCGCACGCCGACATGACCTTCGACGCATGCTCGTCGTCGATCAGCGCGAGCAGCAGGTGTTCGAGCGTCGCATATTCGTGGCGGCGCGACGATGCGGCTTCGAGCGCCTTGTGAAGGGTGGTTTCGAGCGCGGAGGCGAAACTCGGCATTACAACAATACTCCTGACGGGCCGCATGGACGCACGGCCCTTTCCCCTAATGTCGGGACGGTCGGGCCTCGCATCAAGCGCCGGCCGAAATCCGCATCGCCCTGTCGGGAAGGTCCCGGCGCGAGGATGCGGTTCGCGCTCATCGTTTGAATAGCTCGTCGGCTATTGCGCGATGGTTAACGGCGCGTTGTTTATGCTGGTTAACCCGCGCGATCTCTCCCTCCAGCGCGGCGATGCGCGCGTCGAGTTCGGCGACCGACAGCGGATCGAGGTCCTGTCTGACCAGGAGCGCAAGCGGATCGCCGGGCCGCGGCAGATTCTCGTCGGAATCCATGGGCGCAGCGTTGACCGAGCCGAGTCCCGTGTCAATAAGGATGCGATGGGGCACGCGATTCCGAACACGATGCGGGCGATCGACCCCGAAACGCCCGGCGGACCGCAGGTGTTGCAGATCGTCGAGCGTCCGGCGCCGGCGCCCGGCGAGGGCGAAGTGCTGATCAAGGTCGCCGCCGCCGGGGTCAATCGCCCCGAACTGCTCCAGCGCGCCGGCATGTATCCGCCGCCGCCGGGCGCGCCATCGATCCTGGGGCTGGAGGTGGCGGGCACGATCGTCGCGGTCGGGCCGGGGGTCGAGCCCGAGATGGTCGGCCAGCCGGTCTGCGCGCTGGTCGCTGGCGGCGGCTATGCCGAATATGCCGTTGCGCCGTACGGCCAGTGCCTCCCGGTCCCGCACGCGCTCAGCATGGTCGAGGCGGCGGCGATGCCCGAAACCTTGTTCACCGTGTGGACCAATTTGTTCGAGCGCGGTTATGCGGCGGAGGGCGACACCGTGCTTGTGCATGGCGGCACGTCGGGCATCGGCACGATGGCGATCGCGCTGTGCAACCTGTTCGGCGTGACCATCATCGTGACGGCAGGGTCCGATGAAAAGTGCGCGGCAGCCAAGGCGATCGGCGCGGATCGTGCGATCAACTACAAGGCGCAGGATTTCGTCGCGGAGGTGAAGGCGATCACCGGCGGCAAGGGCGTCGCGGTGGTGCTGGACATGGTCGGCGGCGATTATGTCGCGCGCAACCTGGCCTGCCTGGCGGATGACGGCCGCCACGTCTCGATCGCGGTGCAGGGCGGCGCAATGGCCACCGTGCCGGTGTTCGAAATCATGCGCCGCCGCCTGACGCTGACCGGATCGACGCTCCGCCCGCGCTCGGTCGCATTCAAGACCGCGGTCGCCGACGAACTCGCGCGCACGGTCTGGCCGCTGGTCGAACAAGGCCGGCTCAAGCCGGTCATCGATCGCGTCTATCCCCTCGCTGAGGCCCCCGACGCGCATCGCCGAATGGAGGCGGGCGACCATGTCGGCAAGATCGTGCTGACGATGGAATAGGAAAAGGGCGTCCGCACCGCCCGGCGCAGACGCCCTTGCCGAGGTTCGGCCGACGCCTTACGGGCTCTTCGACTTGTCGTCGTTGGTGATCAGCAGCAGGCCACCGCCGACCAGAACGGCGAAAATCGCCAGGTTGATCAACGTGGTTCCGGCCAGCTTGTTCGCCCCCTTCGCCGGAGTCGCGGCGCGCACCTGCGCGTTCGCAACCGACAGGCTCGCCGCGGGATTACCCGGCGAGGCCATCGCCACGCTTGGCATGGCGAGCGCGGCCATAGCGGCGGCGGCGGCCAGTCGTTTGATTGCAATCTTCATGTGCTTTCCCTGATTCGCCGCAGTCATGCCCCGGCTTCGCGTTTTACCTGGCGATGTGATGTGACAAGCTGATGACGGACTGCAAGCGCTAAGTGCGCCGCGCGCCACTTTTTCCCCAATCATAAGCTGGAATGATGCCCCCCGGCCACATTTCGATTTCCGCCGCTCGCGCCGATGACGCATAGACGCCGGCCACAAGGGAGATGCGAATGGCCAACCTGATTCTCCACGAATACGCCCGGTCCGGAAACTGCTACAAGATCCGCCTGACCGCGGCGCATCTGGGCATTCCGATCGAGCGGCGCGAATACGACATCATGGCGGGCGAAACGCGCACGGACGCGTTCCTGTCGGGGATCAACGCCAACGGCCGCATTCCGGTGCTCCAGGTCGGCGACGACTATCTTCCCGAAAGCAGCGCCGCGTGTTTCTATCTGGCGGACGGGTCCGACCTGATCCCGGCCGACCGTTTCGATCGCGCCGACATGCTGCGCTGGATGTTCTGGGAACAGTATAATCACGAGCCCAACGTCGCGACCTTGCGATTCTGGTACGGCTGGATCGGCGAGGACAATTTCACTGAGCTCCAGCGCATCCAGCTTCCCGCCAAGCGCGCGGCGGGCGAAGCGGCGCTGACGCTGATGGACGAACATCTGTCGCAAACGCCGTTCTTCGCCGGGGGCCGGTTCAGCCTCGCCGACATCGCGCTATACGCCTATACGCATGTCGCCGAAGACGGCGGGTTCGAACTGCAACGCTATCCCGCGGTGCAGGCCTGGATCGCCCGTGTCGCCGCGCTGCCACGACATATCGCGATTACGGACTGACGCGCAGCCGGCCGCCCCGCTATGATCGGGCGATGCGCGGCAAGACGACCAAGGCGCGGCCCCTGCGCGACGCGAGCGAACTCGATCACGTGCGGATCGCCATCGTCACCGACGCGTGGAGCCCGCAAGTCAACGGCGTCGTTCGAACATTGCAGGCGTTGATCGCCGAGTTGGAGACGATGGGGCACGATGTGCTTGTCATCTCGCCCGATATGTTCCGGTCGATGCCCTGCCCGACCTATCCGGAGATCCGGCTGGCCTTCGCTTCGACCGGGGCGGTCGGGCAGATGCTGGAGGCGTTCAGCCCGCAGGCGGTGCACCTCGCGACCGAAGGTCCGGTGTGCCTCGCCGCGCGGCGCTGGTGCCTGCAGCGCGATTTCCCCTTCACCACTGCGTACCACACGCAGTTCCCCGATTACGTCGCGGCGCGGACGGGCGTGAACCCCGAATGGGTGTGGCGCTACATCAAGTGGTTCCACGGCCCGGCGCAAGCCATCCTGGCGGCGACGCCGTCGATCGCCGCGACGCTGCGCGCGCATGGCCTCACCAAATTGCGCGACTGGGGCCGCGGGGTCGATCTCGCGACTTTTGCCGGTGCCGTCCCCGACCCGGAGATCCGTGCCCTCCCCGGCCCGGTGATGCTCTATGTCGGCCGCGTCGCGGTCGAGAAGAATATCGAGGCGTTCCTGACCGCCACGCATCCCGGCAGCAAGGTCGTGGTCGGCGACGGCCCCGCGCTGGCGTCGCTCAAGGCCAGGTTCCCCGCCGCGCACTTCCTCGGCCCCAAATTCGGCCCCGACCTCGCCGCCACTTATGCCGCCGCCGATGTGTTCGTCTTCCCGAGCAAGACCGACACGTTCGGGCTCGTCATGATCGAGGCGCTGGCGAGCGGCACGCCGGTTGCGGCCTACCCCGTTACCGGCCCGGTCGACATGCTGACGCCACAGGTCGGCGCGATGGCCGACGACCTCGACCTCGCGATCGCCGCAGCGCTGACCCGCGACCGCGCGGCGTGCGCCGCCTATGGCCGCACCTTCACCTGGGCAGCCAGCGCGCGTCAGTTCCTCCAGGCGCTGGCGCCGATCGTCGAAGGCGATCGCCGCCTGACGCTTGCCCCGCGCGCTGATACGCATTAAGTCCGCTCCACGACACGGCCGCTCCGCAAGGGGCGGCCCTATTTATTTCCGACGGAGAATATCGTGGCCCAGCCGCTCATGCCGCACGCGACCGCTTCCTGGCTGGTCGACAACACCTCGCTCTCGTTCGAGCAGATCGCCGAGTTTTGCGGCCTCCATATCCTGGAAGTCAACGCGATCGCCGACGACACCGCGGCGACCAAGCTGACCGGCCGCGACCCGGTCCGCGCGCATGAGCTGACGCAGGAAGAGATCGACAAGGGGCAGGCCGACCCGAACTACGTGCTCCAGATGCTCAAAGGCCCGGAGCAGGTCCGCCGCACCAAGGGCCCGCGCTACACGCCGGTGTCGAAGCGCCAGGACAAGCCCGAC
>JAFEEZ010000042.1 GCA_018240825.1 Pseudomonadota bacterium
GAGTCCCGCCGCCACGTGCCACATTTCGTTCTCCGTGTTACGGAAAACCACCCGGGTCATGCCTTGGTCAAACTCCACCCCCACCCGGATCATCCCCGTGCCATCGCAGAGCCAGCCGACGACCTTGCCGGGGTTTTTCAACACACTGAAAAACTTGCCCGTCCGCGTGTCCATCTCGACCACGTTGGGGTAAAACAGATAGATGCCGTACCTTCCGCCGCTGGGCGGATGATCGTATTCGGTCATGAGCACATGGCCTTCCTTCTCGCCGGTGAACCGGTCGAAGATGATATCGCCACCATTCAGCCGTTGCTGATCCTTCAGGTCTTGCTCACGCGCATATCCCAGCAAGCCGCGTTCATTTCTACCGTCACGATCAATGCTGGCCATGCCGTAAGAGCTGTACACCACCCGGTCCTCCGAAACCCAAATGGCCGTCCCGCCCTTGTCGACCGCGTAGTTTTTCCCGCCGTCCATATCTTTGAACAACATGGCCCAATCCACGCCGGTGGGAGTGTCCACATAAGCACCATAGCACAGTGTCCTTCCATCCCGTGAAATCACGGGATGATAAATCGCCGGAAACTTGGCGAAGGTTTCGAGCGGCAGCTTATCCGCCGCGGGCAGGGCGGAGACGCCGCACAGCAGCGACAGCGCAATTACGACATGGCGGACCGACCGGACAGGGAACAGCGATTTCATGCAAAGCTGGAACTTGGGTTTTTGGGGTGAAGCGGGGTAACGCGCCCCACACCATGGCATCACGCCTCTCGTCGCAATAAATTAGTACGATTTCCCGCGCAACCGCCGCGCTCATCCTCTGCGGCCAGCCCCGCGTTTCCCGCTTCCCCTTGCCCGCCGCATCCTTCATTTCCTCCGGCATGTCCCTGTCGCCCCTCGCCTCCGCCTACTACGACCGCACGCTCGCGCTCCTCGCCGAGGCCCGTGAGAAAAACGCCCCGGTCATCGCCCGGCTCGCGCCCATCCTCGGCGCCAGTGTCGCCCGCGGCGAGGTCATCCACACCTTCGGCTCCGGCCACAGCGAGATCATCGCCCGCGAAATCGTCGGCCGCGCCGGCGGCCTCGTCTGCCTCTCCAGCATCCAGGATCCCACCTCCGGCTTCATCGAGAATCTCGTCGGCTACGGTACCGCGCTCGTCGAGCGTTACGACCGCCAGTACGAGCTGCGCCCGGGCGCGGTCGTCATCGTCATCTCCAACTCCGGCAAAAACTCCGCCCCGCTCGAGGTCGCCCTCCATGCGAAGAAAAAAGGCTGCGTCGTCGTCGGCCTTTGCTCGCTCGCGATGTCCTCCACCGCGAAGACCGTCCACCCCGGCGGCAAAAACCTCCACGCCCTTGCCGACCACACCCTCGACAACCTCGGCGTCCCCGGTGACACGCTGATGCCCCTCACCCCCGACATCGCCACCGGCCCCACCAGCACCTTCATCGGCGCCTCGCTTCTCAACTGGCTCATGCTCTCCACCATGGAGTGGCTTCGGGACAACCACCATCCGCTCCCCGTCCTCCGCAGCCAGAACATCCCCGGCGCAATCGAACACAATCGAACAGTTGGCGCCCCCTACCGGCACCGCCTCAGCCGCCAGCTCGCCTAAACCGCGTTCAACCGCTTGAGC
Source organism: Pseudomonadota bacterium (assembly GCA_018240825.1). Lineage (GTDB taxonomy): Bacteria > Pseudomonadota > Alphaproteobacteria > Sphingomonadales > Sphingomonadaceae > Sphingomonas. Next base: position 1,638 of record JAFEEZ010000042.1, read on the forward strand.
CACCTTTCGGCTTGGGCTTCCGGCGTTCCCTGTTTTCCGTGTCTGCCGTGGGCACCTCATCCTGCAAAATCGGCGTCGACGGCGGCGGCACCAAGACCGAGTTCATCCTGACCGACTCCGCGGGCGGCATCATCGCCCGCCACCTCGGCCCGGGCTGCAACCCCAACGTCACCGACGCCGACACCGTGCGCGCCGTCATGCTCGACGGCCTGCGCCAGATGCTCGCCGCCAGCCCTGCGCCCGTCTCCACCACCTTGCTCTGCATGGCGGGCAGCCGGCCTTTCTGGCAACCGTTTGCCGCCGGCCTCGGCCCGGAGTTCGGCAGCGTCGTCGCCACCAATGATTCCCTGCCCGTCCTCGAGCTCGCGACCGACGGCGCGCCCGGCCTCGTCCTGCACGCGGGCACCGGCTCCTTTGTCGCGGCCCGCTCCACGTCGTTGGAAATCCACTACGCCGGCGGCCTCGGCTGGCGCTTCGGCGATCCGGGCAGCGGCTACGACCTCGGCCGCCGCGCCATCGCCCGCGCCCTGCTCGAGCTCCAGGGCTGGCAACCCGCCTCGCGCCTCAGCACCATCGTGCGCGACCACAGCGGCCATCGCGACGCCCCCGAGGTCACGCGCTTCTTCTACGCCCACCCGGCGGCCAACCAGAAGATCGCCGCCCTCGCGCCCGCCGTGCTCCACCTCGCGAGCGAGGGCGACCTCACCGCGCACCAGGTCGTGCTCGATTCCGTCGGCGAACTTTTCGCCCTCGCCACGCGCGTCGCCAGCCAGCTCTTCCCCGGCATGCCGCTCGACACCGTGCCCACCGGCCTGAGCGGCGCGCTCCTCACGCCCGCCGTCGTCCTTCAGGCCCTCGCCCCGCGCACCCCGCTGCCGCTCGTCCCGAGCACCGCCGCGCCCATC
>JAFEEZ010000430.1 GCA_018240825.1 Pseudomonadota bacterium
AGCACGGCAATCTCGGGCTATCCAGACATCGGACATGAGCGAAGCGTTCAGGGATAGCTGGCCTTCTTGGGAACCTCCGGGATCGGGATGAACTCCTTTTCGTCTCCGGGCACCAAGGCAAACCGACCGGCCTTCCAGTCGGCCTTGGCCTGCTCGATCCGGTCCTTGCGGGAACTGACGAAGTTCCACCAGACGTAGCGCTCGGTCGTGAACGCCTCGCCGCCGCACAGCATCACGCGGCCGCCGGTTGCCGACTTGAGCGTCGTCGCGACGCCGGGTTGCAGGACGTAGAGCGTGTTGATCGCGAGCGGCATGCCGTCGATGCTCGCCTCGCCCAGCGCCAGATACACCGCGCGTTCGTCCGCGTCCTTGTCTACGGGCACGCTCGCGCCGGGTTCGAGCAGGATGTCGGCATAGATCGTCTCGGCATAGGTCGTGGTCGGGGCGCGCTTGCCCCACAGCGCGCCCATGATGACCCGCGCCACGGCGCCTTGGCCGTCGATCACCGGCAGCGCGGCCTTTTCGACATGCTCGAACGCCGGGTCCATTTCCTCCTTGTCCTCGGGCATGCCGAGCCAGGTCTGGATGCCCGACAGTTCGGGGCCGACCGCACGCTCGTCGCCGGGCGAGCGCTCGCTGTGCGCGATGCCGTGGCCGGCGGTCATCAGGTTGACCGCGCCCGGTTCGATCCGCGCGAAGGTCCCGATCGAATCGCGATGGTCGATCGCGCCGGCGAAGAGGTAGGTCACGGTCGCGAGATTGATGTGCGGGTGCGGGCGGACATCGATGCCGCTGCCGATATCGAGGTGCGCCGGGCCCATCTGGTCGAAGAAGATGAACGGTCCGACCATCTGGTGCGGCTTCGACGGCAAAGTGCGGTGGACCTTGAACCCGCCGAGGTCGTGCGTCGTCGGGGTGATCGTGCGCAGGATCAGATCGTCGTTGGTCATCGGAGCGCTTCCTCGATCATGGCGGGCAGGTCTTCAGGAAAATATCGTTCGCCGAGCGCGGCGAGGTCGGCAGGAGAGACCCAGCGCCAGTGTTGCATGACGCGCTGTTCGAGTTCGGTGTGGGATGCGGTGTCGATCTCGGCCGCGTCGGTACGGACGAGGAAATAGCGTTCGTCGGCGGTGACCTCGACGCCCTCGATCGTCAGGAACTCGACCTCGCGGCGAAAGATTTCGGGGCCGGGATCGGCGATGATGCCGGTTTCCGCGTACAGTGCGCGCCGCGCGGCGGCTTCGTAGCTCTCGCCGGGATCGACCGCGCCGCCGACCGTGCACCAGAAAGGCGGGCGGCCATCCTCCGGCGTGAAGCGGAACAGCAGGATGCGGCCCGTTTGATCGACCAGCAGGACGCGCGCGGCCGGGCGGGGCGTGCGCGTCATTCTCCCGGCGCTCGCGCCTTGATCGCCAGCGCGTGGATGCGCGTCGCGAGCAGGTCGGCGAGCGCCTGGTTGACCAACCGCTGGCGCGCGACGCGGCTGAGCCCGACGAAGCGGTCGCTTTCGACGACGACGGTCCAATGCGATTCGCCGCTGCCGTCGTCGCCGACATGACCGGCATGGCGGTGGCTGTCGTTGATCACCTCCAGTTGCGACGGAGCGAGCGCGTCGGTCAGGCGGGCGGCCATAATATCGCCGAGCGGAGCGGTGGAAGGCATTGTCATGCCGCTTATATAGAGGACTTTTCGCCGGAGACATCGTGGCGCGCACGCCCCCCAACGATCGCCCCAATGCTCGCTTCCACGGCCGGGTCGATGCCGATGGGCGGGTGTGCGCCGAACCGGGCTGCGACGCGCCGGGGGAGTTCCGCGCGCCGATGACCGATGGCTTCATGTCGGGTCGCGACGGGCCCGGCGAGTATCGCTACCTCTGCCTCGACCATGTCCGCGCGTTCAACGCGAAGTACAATTTCTTCAACGGAATGAGCCCCGACGAAATCCATGAGGCGCAGCGGCCCTATGCCGGGTGGGAGCGCGAGACTCGCGCGTTCGCGCATGCCGGGGCCGACCGTCCGCCGCGCTGGGCCGACTTCGCCGATCCGCTCGACGCGATCGGCGCGCGGTTCCGGGCTCGCGTGGTGCAGGTGCGGACCGACGGCAAGCCGCTGTCGCAGGCCGATCGCCGCGCGCTACGGGTGCTGGGGCTCGATCACAATGCCGACCGCAAGGGATTGCGGATGCGCTATTCGGAACTGGTCCGAAAATTCCATCCCGACCGCAACGGCGGCGACCGCAGCACGGAAAAGGCGCTGCAGGAAGTGATCGCGGCGTACCAGCAGTTGAAGCGCTCGCCAGCCTTTGCTTGACCTGCCCCCCTCCTTCCCCGCAAAGCCAATCGCGATGAAACGCCGCACCGGACAGGATCGCGCGATCACGCAACACTGGCGCCCCGCGACGCAGGCGGTGCGCGGCGGCACCGCGCGGTCGGAATTTGGAGAAACCAGCGAAGCGATCTTCCTGACCTCCGGCTATGCCTATGACTGCGCGGAGGACGCCGCCGCGCGCTTCCGCGGCGAGCAGCAGGGCATGACCTATTCGCGGTTGCAGAACCCCACCGTGCAGATGCTTGAACAGCGCATCGCCTTGCTGGAAGGGGCTGAAGCGTGCCGGACGATGGCGTCGGGGATGGCGGCGATGACCGCGGCGCTGCTGTGCCAGCTCCAGACCGGCGACCATGTCGTCGCGGGCCGCGCCGCGTTCGGATCGTGCCGCTGGCTGGTCGACACGCTGCTGCCCCGGTTCGGCATCGCCGGCACAGTGATCGACGCGCGCGATCCGCAAGCGTTCATCGACGCGACCCGACCCGAGACCAAGGTCTATTTCTTCGAAACCCCCGCCAACCCGACGATGGACATTGTCGATCTGGCGGCGGTGTGCGGGATCGCGCGTGAGCGCGGGATCGTGTCAGTGGTCGACAACGCCTTCGCGACCCCCGTTCTCCAGCGTCCGCTCGAATTTGGCGCCGACGTGGTGGCCTATTCCGCGACCAAGCTGATGGACGGGCAGGGGCGCGTGCTGGCGGGCGCGGTGTGCGGCGCCGAGGAGTTCGTCGAAAACACCTTGCTGTCGTTCACGCGCAACACCGGGCCGACGCTGTCGCCGTTCAACGCCTGGGTGGTGCTCAAGGGGATGGAGACGCTCGATCTGCGCGCTCGGCGGCAGAGCGAGAGCGCGCTGGCGGTCGCGCGCTTCCTCGAAGGCCGCGTGCCGCGCGTGCTGCATCCGGGCCTGCCGAGCCATCCGCAGCACAATATCGCCATGTCGCAGATGGATGCGGTCGGCCCGATCTTCGCGTTCGAGGTCGATGGCGGACGCAAGCAAGCGCACGGCCTGCTCGATGCGCTCGGCCTGATCGACATATCGAACAATATCGGCGATTCGCGATCGCTGATGACGCATCCCAGTTCGACGACGCACGCCGGGGTCAGCGAGGAGGTGCGCGCCGGCATGGGCGTGACCGAGAACATGCTGCGGCTCAACGTCGGGCTCGAAGACCCGCTCGACCTGATCGACGACCTCGACCAGGCGTTGAAGGCGGTCGGACTGTGAGCGACTCGATGAAGGCGCTGTTTCCCAACGTCGCGGAAACGCGCGGCGTGGTGGTGCGCGTCTCGGTCAGCTTCCTGCCCGAGCAATCCGAACCGGCGCGCGGGCGGTGGTTCTGGGCGTATCACGTGCGGATCGAGAACACAGGATCAGCGACGGTCCAGCTGCTCACGCGGCACTGGGTCATCACCGACGGCCGCGGCGCGCGCCATTCGGTCGAGGGGGAGGGCGTGGTCGGCGAACAACCCGTGATCGCGCCGGGGACGTCGTTCGACTACGTATCGGGCTGTCCGCTCGCGACGCCGACGGGCGCGATGCAGGGCAGCTATCACATGATCGCCGAGGACGGGTCGGCGTTCGACGTCGACATTCCCCGCTTTGCGCTGCTGGCGCCAGCGGTGGGGGCGTGAACCTTGTCGCCCTCACCCTTCCCACGTCGCTGCGCGACGCGGGCCCCTTCCCTCTCCCGCTGGGAGAGGGAAGGAGCGCCGAAGGCGTGGAAGGGTGAGGATGATCGCGTGAAACGCACCCACCTTCCCCTGAACGGCCTCCGCGTGCTCGACGCCGCCGCCCGGCATCTCTCGTTCACCCGCGCGGCGGACGAGCTCGCGGTGACGCCGGCCGCCGTGGGTCAACAGGTCCGCGCGCTCGAGGATACGCTGGGCGTCGTGCTGTTCCGGCGCACGACCAAGGGGCTCGAACTCACGCCGGAGGGCGAAGCCGGGCTCGACGCGCTGCGCCAGGGCTTTCTCCAGTTCGAGGAAGCAGTGCGCGCGATGCAGGCGGGGCAATCGTCCAAGTCGCTGACCATCGCCGCGCCGCGCGACGTGCTGCATTGCTGGCTGATGCCGCGCCTTGCGGAGATTTCGCGCGACGACGGCGAACTCCGCTTCGTGCTGATTGCCGCCGACGAGGATCTGGACTTCACTCAGGCCAATCTCGACCTCGCGGTCCGTTGGGGTGAGGGGCCCGGCGAGCATGAGGGCGAAGCGCTCGAGTCGGAGGGGATGGTGACGGTCGAGCGGCCCGGCGGCGGGGCCGATACGCGGATTTCGTGGCCCGGCTGCCTTAACGACGACGCCGTGTCGCTGGTCCGTGTCGCCGACGCCGGGCTCGCGATCGACGCCGCGGCGGAAGGGTTGGGGCGCGCGATAGTGCCCGAGCTGCTGGCGCGGCGTGACATCGCGTCGGGCCGCGTCGTCGCGGTCGGCGAGGCCCGGCCCTACCGGCTCGGATACTGGCTGGTCGCGCCGCTCCCGCAGTGGCGGCAGAAAAAGGTCAAGGCGCTGGTGGAGGCGCTGGGGGCGTGACCCTGCCGGTCATGAAGACCGAGCGGCTTGTGCTGCGCGCGCTGCGGGTCGACGATGCCGGTGCGTTGCATCCGATGTATTCGGACGTCGACGCGAACTATTACGGATCATATCCGGCCACGACGACGATCGAGGAAACGCGCGAAGCGGTGGCGAGGCGGGTCGCCGATACCGGCTGGCGCGGCTGGGCGATCACGCTGAAGGGCGACGACACCGCGATCGGCACCGTCGCGAGCTACGAAAAGCGTCAGGGCAAGGTGACCGAAATCGGCTATATGCTCAGCCGCGCGCATTGGGGCCACGGCTATGTCACCGAAGCGGTGGCGGCGCTGATCGACCTGTTGTTCGCCGAGGGACAGCGCCGTGTGTTCGCGGACACCGATCCCGATAACGCGCCGTCGATCGCGGTGGTCAAACGGCTCGGCTTCACGCTCGAAGCGACGCTCCGCGCCGAATGGGAGACGCATATCGGTGTGCGCGACAGCCTGATCTGGGGATTGCTGGAGGATGAATGGAAAGCCGCCCGCCCCCGAACCTGAGCGATCCGGCCGAGCTCAACGCCTATCGCCGCGAATTGCGCGGCGTAGCGCGCGGATGGCGCTATTCGGGGATCGCGCTGGCGTTGTTGGGCGCGGCGTTGCTGGTTGCGCGCGCGGCGCCTGCTCGCGATCCATGTCCTCGTGCCGGTCCTGATCGTCGTCGCGGCGGTCGTGCTGATCAGCGTCGCGATCCTGACTCGCTCGCTCTACCACATGCGGCGATTGCGCGGCGGCTAGCGGCGATAATCGGGTGTGACGCCGCTGGCGCTCCAATAGTCTTCCAGCCCGAGGTCGCGGACCAACGTCGCGAACCGCGCAT
>JAFEEZ010000431.1 GCA_018240825.1 Pseudomonadota bacterium
CGCCCCCTGCGGTGCCCTGAACAAATCAGTCCGCACGCTCAGCCGCTCCCGGTTCAGCCCATGCTTGCGGATCGCGATCTGGAAGCGTGTGCGGATCAATTCTGCCCACGGCCCTTGCCCCTTCATCCGCGTGAAGAAATCGGGGTCGTTGGCGCGCCCGCCGCGCAACTCCCGGATGATCGCCATCACCTTGCTCGCGCGGTCGGGGAAATGCGCGTCGAGCCAGGCGCGGAACAAGGGCGCGACTTCGTGCGGCAGGCGGACGGGGAGGAAATTGATCCCTCGCGCGCCGCTTTCCGCCGCGCGTTCAATGATATGCTCGATCTCGTGGTCGGTGATCGCCGGGATAACCGGGGCGACCGACACGAAAACGGGCACCCCCGCATCGGCCAGCCGCCGCACCGCGGTCAGCCGGCGTTCGGGGTGCGGCGCGCGCGGCTCGACGGTGCGCGCGATCTTAGGATCGAGCGATGTCACCGACATCGCCACCGCCGCCAGCCCCTTTGCCGCCATGGGGCCGAGCAGGTCGATGTCGCGAACGACGCGGTCGGATTTGGTCGTGATGGTCAGCGGATGGTTGGTTTCGGCGAGCACCTTGATGCACGCGCGCGTGATCTGCCAATGCCCCTCGATCGGTTGGTACGGATCGGTGTTGGTGCCGAACGCGATCGGCTTGCAGACATAGCCGCGCTTCGCCAGCTCCTCGCGCAACAGCACCGGCGCATTCGGCTTGGCGAACAGCTTGCTCTCGAAATCGAGCCCCGGCGACAGATCGTGATAGGCGTGGGTTGGCCGCGCGAAGCAATAGATGCAGCCATGCTCGCACCCGCGATACGGATTGATCGACCGGTCGAAGCCGATGTCGGGCGACTGGTTGCGCGTGATGATCGTGCGCGGCGTTTCCACCGTCACCGTCGTCTTGAGCCTGGGCGGCGCGCCGTCCACATCCTCCAACGCGTCGAGCCAGTCGCCATCCGCGACCCGTTCGGGCAGGTTGAAGCGGCTGCTTTCGCGGTTGACCGTGGCGCCGCGGACGGGACGGGCTTTTGCCATTGCCAGATCGTAGGCGACATGATAGAACATAGCAAGAACATTGGAGGCGGATATGGCGAAGCTCAACTATGTCGAACTGCCCGTACAGAGCACCGAAACGACCAAGGCGTTCTTCGCCGCCGCGTTCGGGTGGGACTTCACCGATTACGGCCCGACCTATGCCGCGACGGAGACGGGCGAGGGTGATCTTGGCCTGCAAGGGGATCGCGCGGAATGGACCAGCGCGCCGCTGCCGGTGATTCAGGTCGAGGATCTCGACGCGACGCTGGCGGCGATCACCGCGGCGGGCGGGACGATCAGCCAGCCGATCTTTTCGTTTCCCGGCGGGCGCCGGTTCCATTTCCGCGATCCCAACGGGAACGAACTGGCGGCGATGCAGCCGGCCTAGGCGCAAATTTTCCCGCTATTACGAGCGAAGCGAAGCAATCCGGCTGGATCGCGCGACACGTGGATTGCTTCGCTACGCTCGCAAAGGCGGATGAAACTGGGCTAGCGCTCCCCCAAGCGCGGCATCAGGTCGACGAAGTTGCAGGGGCGGAAGCGACCGTCGAGCTGGTCCTTGAGGATCATGTCCCAGCCGTCCTTCACCGCGCCGGTCGAGCCGGGGAGTGCGAAGACATAGGTGCCCCCGGCGACGCACGCGCAGGCGCGCGACTGGATCGTCGAGGCGCCGATCTTGGCGTAGCTAAGCCAGCGAAACGCTTCGCCGAAACCGGGGATCATCTTTTCGGCGACCGCCTCGATCGCTTCCGGGGTCACATCGCGGCCGGTCACGCCGGTGCCGCCGGTGGTGATGACGACGTCGATATCGGGATTTTCGATCCAGCCGGTGAGCCGCTCGACGATCGCGTCGAGATCGTCGCGCTCGATCGCGCGAGCGGCAAGGACGTGACCCGCTTTGGTCAAGCGCTCGACCAGCGTGTCGCCCGATTTGTCCTCGGCCAACCCGCGCGTGTCGGACACCGTCAGGAGGGCGATGCGGACGGGCAGAAATTCGCGGGTTTCGTCGATAGCCACAAATTACTCCGTTCGCCCTGAGCTTGTCGAAGGGCGTGCCCAGCACACGTGCTTCGACAAGCTCAGCACGAACGGGGAAAGCGGGTCAACGGTGGTAAAACGCGCCACAGGCGGCGGGCGTTACTTTGCGGTGGGGAATTTCGGCCACTTGCCCTGCGCCAGCGCCTCGCGGCTCGGCGACTTCAGCCGGCCGTCCTTGGCCTCGTACATCCAGTAGTTGCGCATCACCGTCGTAACGTAGCCGCGCGTTTCCCAATAGGGGATCGATTCGATGTAGAGCAGCGGATCGCCGCCATCCTTGACGATCGAATTCCATTCGGTGACCGGCACCGGTCCGGCGTTGTAGGCGGCCATCACTTTGATCAGCGACCCGTTGGCGAAGCTTTGCGTCGACAACCGCTCAAGCGTGCGCTGACCGACCGCCATGTTGACCGAAGGCATCGTCAGCGCGCCGCGATCGACCGTGATGCCACGCTCGCGGGCATAATCGATCGCCGCGGCGGGCATGATCTGCATCAGACCATAAGCGCCAGCGGGGCTGATCACGTTGCGCTTGAACCGCGACTCCTGAAGCGCGTGGGCATAAACCAGCGCCTTGTCGATCTTCCACCCGCCATCGGGCGTCCATTTCGGGGCCGGGAATCGCGCGATCGTCGGCGGCTTGGCGCCTTGCGGACAATTATTGCCGAGCCACATCAGTGTTTCGGGCAAGTCGAGCGTCTCGGTCAGGCGGACCAGCGAGGCATATTCGGTCGCGGGGCCGATCTTCGCCTGCTGTTTGAGCACGTCGTCGGCCAGATCGGTCTCGCCGATCTCGACCAGGGCGGCCGCGACACGCACGTTCGGCCGGTTCTGGAGTTTGTCCCAATCCTCGAGCATCAGCTCGTCGGAGACTCGCGGCTTCTCCTTGATGCCGAGCTGCTCACGCGCCAGCATGCCGTAGAAAGTCTCGTCAAGCTGCGCCGCGTTCTTCAGCCGCCCTTCGACCAGTTGCGGTTTGTCGCATTTCATGTCGGCGCGCGCCGCCCAGTAAAGCCCGGCCGCGCGCAGTTCGACGTCGCTGGCCCGCGCTGCAACCTGTACGAACGCCTGGCCGGCGGCGGTGCAATCGCCCTTGCGCCATGCGGCGAGCCCGCCGACCCATTCCCCCTGGACCGCCC
>JAFEEZ010000432.1 GCA_018240825.1 Pseudomonadota bacterium
GATTCCCAACGAAGAAGCGCGATGACGGTGATCGCTTTGCCGTCAGTCATGCGTCCGCCCGAAATCGGGCGCTGCGTCGTCCTGACCCTGTTCGATGATCGAGCGGCGGACGGCGCGGGTGCGGGTGAACAGGTCGAACAATTCGTCGCCCCTGCCCCAGCGGATCGCGCGCTGGAGCGCGGTGAGGTCCTCGGAGAAGCGCTGGAGCATGTCGAGCACGGCTTCGCGGTTGGACAGAAAAACGTCGCGCCACATCGTCGGGTCGCTGGCGGCGATGCGCGTGAAGTCGCGAAAGCCGCCGGCGGAATATTTGATCACTTCGGAGCGCGTAATCTCCTCCATATCGCTCGCGGTGCCGACGATCGTGTAGGCGATCAGGTGCGGCAGATGGCTGGTGATCGCGAGCACGCGGTCGTGATGGTCGGCCGCCATCGTCTCGACCTCCGCCCCCAGCCGCCGCCAGAATTGGGCGACGCGCTCGACTGCTGCGTCGGGCGCATCGCGGGGCGGCGTCAGGATGCACCAGCGGCCGTGGAACAACGTCGCGAACCCTGCTTCGGGACCGCTGCGTTCGGTGCCGGCGACGGGGTGCGCGGGGATCACGGTGAGGCCCGGAAGCGCGGCCTGGAGCGCAGCGAGCACGCTGCCCTTGGACGACCCGACATCGCTGACGATTGCCTCGGCGGGCAGATCGGCGGCGATCGACTCCGCCGCGGCGCCCATCGCGCCGACCGGCACGCACAGGATGACGAGATCGGCATCGGTGACCGCGGCGCCTGGCGTATCGGTGACGTCGTCGCAGAACCCGAACGCGGTCGCCGCCGCGCGCACGTCGGGATCGGCGTCGTGCCCGGTCACGCGGACGGTCGGCAAGTGCGCCTTCACCGCGCGCGCGATGGACGAGCCGATCAGGCCCAGTCCGATGATCGTGACGCGCGAGAAGGGAAGCATCAGCCGGTCCTGTCGACCATCTGACGCAACGCCGCGATCACGCCCTGACATTCGTCCGCGGTGCCGATCGTGATGCGCAGACCATGCGGGAGGCCCTGGCCCGGCAGCCAGCGGACGATGTAGCCGGCGTCCATCAGACCCTTGTACGCCGCCTCGGCGGTCAACGCGCCTTCGAACAGGACCAGCACGAAGTTCGCCTGGCTGGGCACCGCGCGCAGACCCGCATTGCCCATCTTGGCGATCTCGGCGGAGAACCAGGCGCGCCATTCGGCATTGTGCGCTTTGGTGTGCTCGACGAACGCCTGATCGCCGAGTGCTGCGACCGCCGCCGCGGTGCCGGCGATCGTGATCGAGAAGGGCAGGCGGATGCGGTGCATCGCGGCGATGATCTCCGCCGAGGCATAGCCCCAGCCGATCCGCTCGGCCGCCAGACCGTACATCTTCGAGAAGGTGCGCGTGACGAGCACGTTGGGTGCGGCTTCGGCGAGCGCCATCCCGCCATCGTCGGCATCGCCCTCGATATATTCGGCATAAGCGTGATCGATCACGAGCAGGATGTCGGGCCGCAGCCCGCCGTGGAGCCGCGAGATTTCCTCGCGGCTGGCATAGGTGCCGGTCGGGTTGTTGGGGTTGGCGATGTAGACGATCTTCGTCTTGTCGGTGACGCACGCCAGGACCGCGTCGACATCGGTCGCGTAATCCTTGTCGGGCGCGACGATCGGCACGGCGCCGACCCGACGCGCGGCGATCTCGTAGACCGCGAAGCCGTAGTGGACGAAGATCACCTCGTCGCCCGGTCCGGCGAACGCGCCCGCCGCGAGGTGGAGGACCTCGTCCGACCCGTTGCCGTAGATGATCCGCGCGGGGTCGAGCCCGTGCTTGGCGGCGAGCACGTCGCGCAGTTCGGTGCAGCTGGCGTCGGGATAGCGTTCGAGGTTGGTGGCGGCGGTGAGGAACGCGTCGCGCGCCTTCTGGCTGGTGCCGAGCGGGTTCTCGTTCGACGACAGCTTTGCGACCTTGCGGCCGTCGTCGGTGGTCGAGCGCCCGGGCACATAGGGGGCGATCGCCATGATCCAGGGTTTGGGTTCGGGTGCGGACATGCGCGCGCCTATGCGCTGGCGGCGCTCGGCTTGGCAAGGTATGGCGGAGTGAGGGGGAAGGGGCGGTGCGGGGACCGACGGCATTCTGGCAAGCGCTCGAGCGAGCGCGTGAAGAAAACCTGGCGGCCGCGGGCGAGACCGCGCCGGTTCCGGGCAGCGACGGCCAGACGCGGCGCCAGGTGCTGACGGCGCTGGCCGCAACGGCGGCGGCCGCTGCGCTGCCGCGCCCGGCGCACGCGTTGTCGACCAGCGGCGCGCCGGTTGTGATCATCGGCGGCGGCATCGCCGGGCTGTCGGCGCTGTGGCAACTGACCAAGGCCGGGGTCGACGCCCGGCTCTACGAAGCACGCACCAGGCTCGGCGGGCGGATGTACACCGCCAAGGCGAAGGGTCAGCCGAGAATCGAAGTCGGCGGGCAACTCGTCAATAGCGATCATGCCGACATGCACGCGCTGGCCCAAGAATTCGGCGTGACGCTAATCGACCGCAAGGTCGGGCGGTATCGCACGATGATCCTCGATGGCGCGCGCGAAGTGTCCGAGGCGAAACTGGTCGCCGGGTTGCGCGGGATCGCGGGGCAAATCGACGCAGATTCGGTCCGGCTCGACCAGGATTATGCCAACGTCGCGGCCGAACTCGACAGGCTGTCGTTCACGGAGTATCTCGACAGGCACGCCGGGCTGATGCCCGAGCCGTGGGTTCGCCGCCTGATGGAGGCGACCGCGCGAACCGAATATGGCTGCGAACCGAGCGAGGCATCGGCGATCGAGCTGATGTTCAACCTGCCGGCGATCGACGGACGCCGGATCGACGTGCTGTCCCGTAGCGACGAGCGCTTTCTGATAGCGGGGGGGAGCTCGTCGTTGATCGAGGCGATGGCGGCGCGGCTGGCGAACCGGATCGCCACCTTTCGTTGTGCGACGCGGATCGACCAGCTTGGTTCGGGCGCGCGCGTGACCTTTTCCAACGGTGAGACGGTCGCTGCGTCGGCGGTCATCGTCACCGTGCCGGTCTCGATCGTCAGCCGGATCGCGTTCGGCTTCCCGCTGCCGTCGCTATGGCGGCAATACAATGCCGAGGTCGGGCTGGGCCGCAACGGCAAGGTGCAGCCGGTGACGACCGCGCGGCCGTGGGAGGCGTCGGTCGGGCGCGGCGGCGAGGTGTGGCAGACCGATCATGCGGCCGGCGCGTCGCTCGGCTGGGACGGCGGGATCCGGCCGTCGAGCGGGGCCGGGAGCGTTTGGACGTGGTTCACCGGCGGCAGCGAGGTACTCGCCGCCGACACCGCCGATCCGCACGCGCTGGCGCTCAAATTCGCGCGCACGGCGGAGGGCGGGATCAAGGGTATGGCGGCCGCGACGGGGCTGACCGTGCGCCGGACCAACTGGCACCGCGATCCGTTCACCATGGGCGCCTATGTCAACTATCGCCCGGGCCAGCTGACCAAATTTGCGCCGCTGATCTGGACCGAAACCGACGGCATCGCCTCACGCCCGCTCGATTCGGGGCCGGTGCATTTCGCGGGCGAGCATCTGTCGGACGCCTATCCGGGCTATATGAACGGTGGCGCGCAGACCGGGCGGCTCGCGGCGCAGGCGGTGATGGCGGCGCGGGCGCCAACGCGGCGGGTGGGTGACTAAATCCGCCGTTCGCCCTGAGCTTGTCGAAGGGCGTGCCTGAAACACGTGCTTCGACAAGCTCAGCACGAACGGAGTTTTGTTGGATCGATTTTCGCTCTAACGCCCCCTCCATGACCGACGATCAGCGTTTCGGCCTGTCGCGCCGCGTGAGCCTGCCGGGGCCGCTCCGCCTCGACGGGGGCGCGTTGCTGTCGCCGGTCGATATCGCGTACGAAACCTATGGCGACCCCGCGCGCCCCGCGATTTTGATCTGCCACGCGCTGACCGGCGATCAACATGTCGCGTCCGAGCATCCCGTCACCGGCAAGTCCGGCTGGTGGGATCGGATGGTGGGGCCGGGCAAGCCGATCGACCCGGCGCGTTACTTCATCGTCTGCGCCAACGTGCTGGGCAGCTGCATGGGATCGTCGGGGCCGGCGACGGTCAACCCGATGACCGCGTGCCCCTATGCGATGGCGTTCCCGGTCATCACGATCCGCGACATGGTGCGCGCGCAGGCGATGCTGCTCGACCATCTCGGCATCGAGCGGGTGGCGGTTGTGGGCGGGTCGATGGGCGGGATGCAGGCGCTGAGCTGGGCCGCGACTTATCCCGAACGCGTGACCAAGGCGGTGATCATCGCCTCGACCGCGCGCCACACCGCGCAGAACATCGCGTTTCACGAGGTCGGGCGTCAGGCGATCATGGCCGATCCGAAATGGGCAGGCGGCGACTATTACGGCACGGGCGAGCCGCCTGCGGCGGGCCTCGCGGTGGCGCGGATGGCGGCGCACATCACCTATCTGTCGGAGGCCGGCCTGACCGAGAAGTTCGGGCGGCGGTTGCAAGCGCGCGAAGCCAAGAGCTTCGGGTTCGACGCGGATTTTCAGGTCGAAAGCTATCTCCGGCATCAGGGGCTGAGCTTCACTGACCGGTTCGATGCGAATTCC
>JAFEEZ010000433.1 GCA_018240825.1 Pseudomonadota bacterium
AGGGAATCTGATCCAGTCGTCGTCGACGCTCGATCTCGCAATCTCCGGCGACGGTTTCTTCCTGATCAAGCCGCAGATGGACGGATCGAAGGTGAATTTCACCCGCAACGGCGGCTTCGCGGTCAATCAGGATCGCTACGTCACCGACGCGCAGGGCAACTTCCTGCAAGTCTATCCGGTGGACGGATCGGGCGCGGTCGTCGCGACCGGCATCGACCAGACGCAGAGTCTGCGGCTGCCCGCGACGAGCGGCACAGCTGTGCCGACCAGCCAGATCAACATGACGGTCAACCTGCCCTCGTCGGGCTCGATTCCAACCACGGCGACGTTCGATCGCTTCGATCCGTCGAGCTACAACCAGTCGACCTCGACGACGATCTACGATAATAATGGCAACCCCCAGACGCTGACGACCTATTTCAAGCGTACGTCGGCCTCGACCGGGGCCGGCGTCAATTCGACCTGGGAAGCGTATAACTATGTCGGCGACACCCAGCTGACGGCGGGCGGCGGCAACAAGATCACGCTGACGTTCGATTCGAACGGCACCCTGACCGCGCCGACCGCCGCCACCACGTTCGATCCGTTCACGCCGGCCGGCGCGTCCAGCGCGCAGACCGCCGCGTTTAACTTCGGCAACGCCACCAGCCAGCTCGCCCAGCCGTTCAACATTTCGTCGCGCACGCAGGACGGCAAGGCGGTCGGTCAGATCGAGGGCGTCACCGTCGACAGCGACGGCATGGTCAAGGCGAGCTTTTCGAACGGCGACATTCAGACGCTGGGCAAGGTCGTGCTGGCGAACTTCACCGACCCGGCGGGTCTGCGCCAGCTCGGCGATTCGACCTGGGCCGCCACCGGGCTATCCGGTACGCCGCAACTCGGCTCGGCGGGCGTCGACGGATTCGGCAATCTGATGTCCTCGACGATCGAGCGCTCGAACGTCGACATCACCGAGGAACTGGTCAATCTGATCGCGGCGCAGCGCAACTTCCAGGCGAACGCCAAGGCGCTCGATACCGCCAGCCAGATCTCCGAAACCATCTTCAACATCCGCACCTGATGATCGGCAGGGCTGAGGAACGCTGAATGGACAAGCTGATCTATACGGCGGCGTCGGGGCTGAAGGCGCACATGTCGTCGCAGGCCGCGATCGCCAACAACATGGCGAACGCGTCGACGATCGGTTTCCGCGCCGAGCGGGTCGATTTCGACGCGCTGCTCTTGAAGGGCGACGGCTTCGACAGCCGCCAGCCGACGTCGGAAGAGGTCAAGGACTTCGACCGCTCCGCGGGCGCGATGATCGCGACCGGTCGCAACCTCGACATCGCCATTCCCGGCGACCAGTGGATGGCGGTGCAGGCGACCGACGGCGGCGAAGCCTATACGCGACGCGGCGACTTGAACGTTTCGGCGAGCGGCGTGCTGGAAACCGGCGACGGTTTCCCGGTGATGGGGTCCGGGGGGGCGCCCATCACCGTGCCGCCGTCGTCGTCGATCTCGATCGCGGCGGACGGGACCTTGTCGATCATTCCGGTCGGGGGCGACGCCAAGAATCCGCAAGCCATCGACCGCATCAAGTTCGTCAGCCCCAAGGGGTCGCAGACGGTCAAGGGCGTCGACAATCTGGTCCGCGTCAAGGGCGGCGGCGTGCTGCCCGGCGACGAGGAGGCGACCTGCATGAGCGGGATGCTGGAACAGTCGAACGTGAACATGACGCAATCGCTGGTCGACATGATCGAGAACCAGCGCGCGTACGAGGTGCAGGCCAATCTGATGAAGTCGGCCAAGGATATGGACGAAAGCGGCGCGTCGTTGATGCGTATGCCGTCATGATGTTGAACCCCACCGCCGTTCGCCCTGAGCTTGTCGAAGGGCGCGCCCAGAACACGTGCTTCGACAGGCTCAGCACGAACGGTTCGTTTTTTGAGGAGTATGAAGCATGAGCAGCGCCGCGATGCATATCGCCCGCACCGGGCTCGACGCCCAGGACATGCGGATGCGAGTGATCTCGAACAACCTGGCCAACGTCAACACGACGGGGTTCAAGAAGGACCGGGCGTCGTTCGCCACCCTGTCGTACCAGACGGTGACCGCCGCCGGCGCGAACTCGTCGAGCGAGACCAAATACGCGACCGGCCTGAACCTCGGCACCGGCGTGCGCATCCAGGGCACCGCCCGGATGGACACGCAGGGGTCGATGCAGACCACCGGCAACAGCCTCGACCTCGCGCTCGACGGCGACGGCTATTTCCAGATCCAGATGCCGGGCGGTCAGCTCGGTTACACCCGCGCGGGCAATTTCTCGCGCAGCCCCGAAGGGCTGCTCGTGACGAACGAAGGCTATCAGGTGATGCCGGGCATCACCGTGCCGGAGGGCACCACCGCAATCACGATCGGCACCGACGGCACCGTGTCGGCGACCGTCGCCGGCCAGACCGAACCCTCGACGCTCGGCCAGATCCAGATCGCGACCTTCCCCAATGCGGGGGGCCTGCAGTCGAAAGGCGACAATTACCTGACCGAAACCGCCGCTTCCGGCGCCGCCAATCTCGGCGTGCCGGGCGAGGACGGCCGCGGCACGATCCGCCAGGGCATGCTCGAAGCGTCGAACGTCAACGTCGTCGAGGAACTGGTCGACATGATCGAATGCCAGCGCGCCTATGAGGTCAATTCGAAGATGATCTCGTCGACCGACGACATGCTCAAATATGTGAACCAGAACCTGTGATGCGCACTTATCCCTCCTCCGTTCGTGCTGAGCT
Source organism: Pseudomonadota bacterium (assembly GCA_018240825.1). GTDB lineage: Bacteria > Pseudomonadota > Alphaproteobacteria > Sphingomonadales > Sphingomonadaceae > Sphingomonas. The sequence continues at coordinate 2,763 of JAFEEZ010000433.1, forward strand.
TGTCGAAGCACGTATTCCGGGCATGCCCTTCGACAAGCTCAGGGCGAACCGCCGCTTTGGTCGAACGTTGCTGGGCGTTGCTTTGGTGGCCGTCCTCATCGGCGCCGGTGCGCCGGCGCAGGCCGGCATCTTCGGCAAGAAGAAGGCAAAGGAGGATTTCTCCGCGCCCCCGCCGCCCGCGCCGCGCGCGCCCGCGCCCGCGAACGGCAGCATCTTCCAGCCGCAGGACGGCTATGCCGCGCTCTATGAAGGTACGCGCGCGCGCCGCGTCGGCGACCCGCTGACGATCGTGCTGGTCGAAAACATGTCGGCGTCGAAATCGTCGTCGTCGAAGCTCGATTCGGGGGGCGGCTTCGGCCTGACCCCGCCGTCGACCGGCCCGCTATCGCTGTTCAAGCCAAGCGACGCGAGCATGAGCGGGACGCGCAATTTCAACGGGAAGGGCACCGCCGACCAGTCGAACTCGCTGTCGGGCGAAGTGTCGGTCACGGTGGTCGAGGTCTATCCCAACGGGACGATGCTGGTGCAGGGGCAGAAGCGCGTCACGCTCAACCGCGGCGACGAGTTCGTCCAGATCAAGGGCGTCGTGCGTGTTTCGGACATCAGCGCCGACAATCGCGTCCTGTCGACCCGCGTCGCCGACGCCAAGATCGCGTACACCGGCAAGGGCGACGTGGCGCGCGCCGGCCGCCAGGGGTGGCTGAGCCGGTTCTTCCAGGTGATCAGCCCGTTCTGATGTTTGGTCTCAGCATTGCTGAAACGAGCGGGCCGGCGCCGCAAATCGCGAAGCGATCAAAGACTTCATGGTTAGCACGGTCTTAACTTCCTTTGCTGCAAAGTAACCGCGCAAACCGCCGTTGAAAGGCATGACATGTTGTTTCGCTCGCTGCTCCTCCTGCTCGCCTGCCTGGTCGCGGCCCCGGCTTCGGCCGACCGCATCAAGGATCTGGGCAGCTTTCAGGGGATCCGCACCAACCAGCTGACAGGCTACGGCATCGTCGTCGGGCTGGCGGGGACTGGCGACGATAACCTCGAATACACCATCCAGTCAGTCAAGGCCGCGGCGTCGCGCTTCGGGCTCAACCTGCCGGCGGGAATCAATCCTGGTCTCAAGAACGCCGCGGTGGTGATGATCACCGCCGACCTGCCGCCGTTCGCCAAGCCGGGGCAGAAGATCGACATCACGGTCGCCTCGATCGGCAAGGCCAAGAGTTTGCGCGGCGGCGCGCTGATCCTGACGCCGCTGCTCGGCGCCGACGGCCAGATCTATGCGATGGCGCAGGGCAACCTGGCGGTCGGCGGGCTCGGCATCGAAGGCAAGGACGGGTCGCAGGTCGTGGTCAACGTTCCCTCGACCGGCCGCATCCCCGAAGGGGCGACCGTCGAACGCGCGGTCGCGACCGGTTTCGACACATCGCCCAACCTCACGTTCAACCTCGCGCGGTCGGACTTCACCACCGCGCAGAACGTCGCTTCGGCGATCAACAGCCGCTTCGGCGCCGGCGTGGCGGAGGCGGTCGACGGCGTGTCGATCCGCGTCAACGCGCCGGCCGGCGCCGACACCCGCGCGACCATAATGTCGGCGATCGAGAATCTCGACGTCGTCTCGGCCGAACCGCCCGCCAGGGTGATCGTCAACGCGCGCACCGGCACCGTCGTGATCAATGCGGCGGTTCGTGTCGGCCCGGCCGCCGTCACGCACGGCAAGCTGACCGTGCGGATCGACGAGAAGCAGACGGTCGTCCAGCCCGCGCCGTTTTCGAATGGCGTCACCGCCAACGAACAGAAGTCGGGCGTCCAGGTCGACGAAGAGAAAAAGCCGATGTTCATGCTCGCGCCGGGACCGAAGCTCGCCGACATCGTGAAAGCGGTGAACGCGATCGGCGCCTCGCCGTCGGACCTCGTCGCGATCCTCGAAGCGCTAAAGGAAGCCGGCGCGCTCAAGGCGGAGTTGATCATCCTATGACCGACTTGCCCAACCTGTCGCCCGCGGCGACGCCGACCACCGGCATTTCGCTCGACACGAGCCGTCTCGCCTCTTCCGCCAACCTCAAGAAAGCAGGCGAGAAGTTCGAGGCGGTGTTCATCGGCATGATGATGAAGTCGATGCGCCAGGCCAGGCTCGGCGGCGACGATGCCGACCTGTTCGACACCAAGAACATGGAAACGTTCCGCGACATGCAGGACAAGCAGATCGCCGAGACCATGGCCGCGCACCAGCCGATCGGCATCGGCAAGGCGATGACCGATTTTCTCGCGCGTTCGCAAAAGTCGCTCCAGCCGGGCGCGACCGCCGCCACTGACGGGAGCGTCATGTCATGAGCGACATGCTGGCGATAGGCGCGAGCGGCTTGCGCGCGTATCAGGTCGCGCTCAACACCGTGTCGGAGAATATCGCGAACGCGGGCACGGCCGGCTACACTCGGCGCACGACCAACATCAAGGAAGTCGCCTCGATCGGCGGCGTCAGCGCGCAGGCGATCGGCAGCGGCGAGGGCGCGGCGGTGATCGGCGTGCAGCGCGCGGACGACATGTTCAAGATGGCCGAGGTGCTGTCGTCAGGGTCCGACCTCGGCAAGACCGCGACCAGCGTAAGCTGGCTCGACCGCATCGAAACCTCGATGAGCGGCAGCGTGCTCGGCACGCGGCTGTCGAGCTTCTTCACCTCGGCGACGACGCTCGCCGGCGACCCGACGTCGACCGCGGCGCGATCGGCGATGCTTGAAGCGGCGACGGGCGTCGCCAGCGCGTTCAGCGAAACCGGCGCGTCGCTCGACCGCGTTTCGGCCGATCTCGACACCACGACGCGCGACACGGTGTCGTCGTTGAACTCGCTCGCCGCGACACTGGCGCGAATCAACCAGGGGCTCGGCCGCGCCGCGCCGGGAAGCGCGGGCAACGCCGCGCTGATGGACCAGCGCGACCAGACGCTGGAGGCGATGAGCGCGCTGACCGATGTCCACGTAACCTACGACAATGCCGGCCGCGCGTCGGTCAACGTCGGCGGCAGCGGCGGACCGCTGTTGGTCGACGGCAATTTCAACGCCACGGTCGGCTATGCGCGCAATACGAGCGGCGCGATCTCGTTCAGCGTGCTGACCGGGATCAATCAACAAGTGATGGCGCCGACGGGCGGCGCGCTCGCAGGGATCGTCGACGGCGCACAGCGCATCGCCGATGCGCGCCAGCAGCTTCAGGGCATCGCCCAGAATTTCGTCGATGGCGTCAATGCGGTCCAGGCGCAGGGCCGCGACCTCGACAACGCCGCCGGGGCGGCGATGTTTTCGATCGATCCGACCGCCGGCGCCGCGCAGGTGTCCGCTACGCTGACCGACCCGCGCGGCATAGCCGCGGCCGCCGTCGGCGGCGGCCAGCGCGACAACAGCAACCTCGCAGCGTTCGCAACGCTTCGCACCACCGGAAATTTCGAGGGCGATGTCGTCGACATGACCACCGCCAACGCGTCCGCGCTGGCGCAGCGCAAATCGGTCGCCGACGCGCAGCAGACGATCCGCGACAACGCCGTGTCGTCGCGCGACGCGCTGTCGGGCGTCGATCTCGACACCGAAGCGGTCGACCTGATGCGGTTTCAACAGGCCTATGCCGCGACCAGCCGCGTGATCCAGGTGGCGCGCGACACCATTCAGTCGATCATCGATATCCGGTAGAGCGCCATGCAGATCAGCACCCAGCAATTCTACACGTCGAACCAGCGCAATTTCCATACGCTGACGGCAGCCGCCGACATCCTGCAAACGCAGATTTCGACCGGCAAGAAACTCAACGCGCCGTCGGACGATGCGGTCGGCTATCGACGTCTGCAGGGGCTGATCCGCGACGGCAGCAACGATCAGGCCTATACCGGCAACATCACCATCGTGCAGTCGGCGCTGAACCAGGCCGACACCGCACTCAAGTCGATGACCGACGATATCCAGCGCGCCAAGGAGCTGGCGATCAAAGCCAACAGCGGCACATTGTCGCCGAGCGACCGCGGCATCATCGCCGACGAACTCGATTCGATCATCCAGGGGCTGGTCGACCTCGCCAACGCGAAGGATTCGCGCGGCGCGTCGATCTTCGCAGCGGGCGGCGGCCCGGCGGTGACCGCCAACAGCACCGGCGGCTTCACCTTCGCCACCGACGCGCCGGCCGCGATCCCGATCGGCGATTCGTCGAACGCCGTGCCGGGCGAGGCCGCGTCCCGGCTGTTCGTCGATTCGGGGGGCGGCAACATCCTGGCCGACATCAAGGCGCTGTCGACGGCGTTGCGCGGCACGGGCGACGTCAGCGCTCTCGCAGGCGCGACCGGCGACAAGCTGACCGCGTCGAACAACCAGATTGCGGGCGTTCAGGGGTCGCTCGGCGCACGGTCGCAACGCGTCGACATCGAATCGGCGCGGATCACGGCCAACGCCACCGATCGCGAAATCACGCGCGGCGCTATCGAGGACACCGACGTGACGCAGGCGATCACCGACCTGCAAAAGACGATGACGATCCTGTCGGCGGCGCAATCGAGCTTCTCGAAGCTCTCCAACCTGTCGCTGTTCAATTATCTGAAGTGAGCGCCTTGTCGGCCGGCGCGCCGATTGCGGCGCCGGCCCGCAATAAAATCGCTACGGTTAACCGATTGAACACCAAAGCCGATTAACCCTGTCTCGACCGGGTCGCGCCCGGCCCAGGCCGCGGAACAAGGGGGATTTTGAGGACTGATGTTTCCGGCAATCGGCCTTGTAGTTCTGTTGGCGATGGTGTTCGGCGGGTTCGTCTTCACGGGCGGCGCGCTGGGGCCCGTTCTGGAAGCTATACCCCACGAAATGCTCATCATCGGCGGCGCAGCGATGGGCGCGCTGATCATCGGCAACTCGATGAAGGAGCTGAAGGCGCTGGGCGGTGGCGTCGCCAAGGTGCTCAAGGGCCCGAAATACAAGAAGCAGGACTATCTGGACGTCATCTTCCTGGTGTCGAAGCTGATGAAGATGCTGCGAATGGACGGCCCGATCGCGCTCGAACCGCACGTCGAAGACCCCAAATCCTCCGCGGTGTTCGCCGAATACCCCCGCCTGCTCGCCGACCATACGCTAACCAACCTGATCGCGGACACGCTGCGCCTCGTCGTCGTGTCGTCGGGCACGCTCGACGTGCATGCGGTCGAGGAGGTCATGGACAACGCGATCAAGACGCATCACCACGAGGTCGAAGGGCCGCAGACGACGCTGCAATCGCTGTCGGACGCGCTGCCCGCGCTCGGCATCGTCGCGGCCGTGCTCGGCGTCGTGAAGACGATGGGCTCGATCGACAAACCGCCCGCGATCCTCGGCGCGATGATCGGATCGGCGCTGGTCGGCACCTTCCTCGGCGTGTTGCTCGCCTACGGCATCGTCGGCCCGCTCGCCAACCGGCTGAAGCAGGTGATCGACGCCGACGCGGCGATCTATCATGTCGTCAAGCAGATCATCATCGCCTCGCTCCACGGCCACCCGCAGCCGCTGGTGATCGAAGCGGCGCGATCGGGCATCGCGCACGCGAACCAGCCGGGTTTCGCCGAGGTGTTTGACGGGTTGCGGGGCCGCTGACCGATGGCGGCGGCGCGCGCTCCACACGGCAACAACCAGCCCCCCAAGATCATCGTCAAGAAGATCTTCGTCGAGGGGCATGGCGGCCATCAGGGCGGCGCGTGGAAGGTCGCCTATGCCGACTTCGTGACCGCGATGATGGCGTTCTTCCTGTTGCTGTGGATCCTCGGCGCGACGACCGAAAAGCAGCGCAAGTCGATCGCCGACTATTTCGCGCCGACGCTCGTCGAACTGAAACAGAACAGCGCGGGGTCGAACGGCATCTTCGGCGGCTCGTCGATCACCGACAAGGATAACTACCCGAACCGCGCCGCGCAGACCGGCACGCGATCGATGACCATCCCGATCGGCGCAACCGGCGGCAACAAGGAAGGCTCGGGCGACAAGGGATCGCTCAAGAACCAGGCGACCGCCGCCGAGGACGCGAAGAATTTCGAGAAGATGAAGCGCACGCTGACGGCGGCGATGCAGGGCCAGCCGATGAAGCGGCTCGCGAGCCATGTCCGTTTCGTCCAGACGCAGGACGGGTTGCGCATCGATCTGGTCGACGACGCCGACTATTCGATGTTCGCGCTCGGCACCACGCAATTGGTGCCCGAGGCCGACAAGCTGATCGGGCTGATCGCGCAGACGATCAAGGGCACGCAGAATCCGATCATGATCCGCGGCCACACCGACAGCCTGGGGTACGGCAACCCGCTCAACATGAACAACTGGATGCTGTCGTCGGGCCGCGCCGAGGCGACGCGCCGCCGGCTGGCCGCGGGCGGCACGCCGGAGACGCGCTTCTACCGGATCGAGGGCGTGGCCGACCGCGAGCCGATGATCGAGAACGACCCCACCGACCCGCGCAACCGCCGCGTGTCGATCACCCTGTTGTGGCGTGCGGGGTCGTTCAAGCAATAGCAGCTGCTTTGCTTTCAAGAGACCGTTCGCCCTGAGCTTGTCGAAGGGCGTGTCCCATACACGTGCTTCGACAAGCTCAGCACGAACGGGGTTGTTGAGGACGCTGTTTGGCGTAACCTCGCGTCATGGCACCCCTCCTCCTCTTCCTCGCCGCCGCCGCGCAGCCCGCCGCGACCGTCCGCGTCACGTTCGATTCAAAGGGTATCACCTCCGTCGCGAGCGAAGGCCTCGCCGACGCCGCCGCCAATCGCGCGGTCACGCCCGACAGCGTGGTGCGGATCGCTTCCATCTCCAAGCTAGTCACCGCAATCGGCGTGATGCGGCTGGTCGAGGCGGGCAAGCTCGACCTCGACGCCGACGTGTCGAAATATCTCGGCTACACCTTCCGCAACCCCGCCTTCCCGCAAACACCGATCACGCTCCGGCTGCTGCTGTCGCACCGTTCCAGCCTGACCGACACGATCGACTATGTCCTGCCGCTCGACGGCGACATGCAGAAGGTGCTGGCCGACCCCAAGGCGTGGGACGCCGATCACGCGCCAGGCACCTATTTCCGCTACGTCAATTTCAACTTCCCCGTCATCGCCGCGGTGATGGAGCGCGCGACCGGCGAGCGGTTCGACCGGCTGATGGACCGGCTCGTCATCCGGCCGCTCAAGCTCAAGGCATGCTACCAATGGGATACGTGCGACGACGCTACGATCGCGAAGGGCGTCGTGCTGTACCGCGACGGCAAGGTCACGCGCGACGACAATCACGGGCTACGGCCATCCTGCCCGGTCACGCCCGCGACCGACGGCAGCTGCGACCTGTCGCACTGGGTCGCGGGGCGCAACGGGGCGATCTTCGCGCCGCAGAGCGGGCTGCACATCTCGATGCCCGATCTCGTGAAGATCGGGCGGCTGCTGATGCTCGGCGGCAGGGTCGACGGGGTGCGGTTGCTGCGCCCGGCGTCGGTCAAGGCGATGGTAGCGCCGCAATGGACCTATGACGGGGCGAACGGCGATATCGGCGAGGGCTGGGCGTGCAGCTACGGGCTCGGCGTGATCCTGACCGCGATCGACCAAAAGGGATGCCGCGACGATCCGTTCCGCGACTTCCGTCCGCGCTTCGGGCATCTTGGCGACGCCTATGGTCTCAAGTCGGGGCTGTTCGTCGATCCGGCGCGCAAGGTCGGCGTCGCCTATTTCGCGACCGACGTGCCCAACGAACCCGGCACAAAATCGGCCTATACCCTGACCGAAGAGAATATGGCGCGGCCTTGACGCGTCTGGGCTGCACCACCAACCTTTCTGTTCCTGCGGAAGCAGGAATCCAGGGTCACGAGCGACGCCGCCCTTGGCTCTGGGCTCCTGCTTTCGCAGGAGCACGGCTAAGGTGAAGGAATTGCAGGTGAAAACTAGTATCGCCAGCATTGTTGCTCTTCTTGGGGCATGCTCGCTCGGCGGCGCGCCAGCCCCCGACGCCGACCTCATCATCCGCGGCGGCACGGTCTATACCGGCGATGCTGCGCCGTTCACCGGCGACGTCGCGGTCAAGGGCGACAGGATCGTCGCGGTGGGGCCGCATCTGGCCGTCGCCGCGACGCGAACGATCGACGCCAGGGGCATGATCGTCGCGCCCGGCTTTATCGATCCGCACACGCATGCCGGCCCGTGGCTCGCCTCACCCGACCCGAAGACGCGGCTGATCCCCGCTTTCCTCCTTCAGGGCGTGACGACCGCGTTCATCGGCAATGACGGAGGCGGGTCGACCGACGTCGCGGGAGTTCTCGCCGGCCCCAGGGCCAAACCGATCGGGATCAACTTCGCGACATATGTCGGGTTCGGCGCAATCCGCAGCCAGGTGATCGGCGCCGCCAAGCGTGCGCCGACGCCCGCCGAACTCGATCGCGAGAAGGCGCTGGTCGCAAAGGGCATGTGCGAGGGGGCGATCGGGCTTTCGACCGGGTTGTTCTACGCGCCGCAGAGCTTTTCGAAGACCGACGAAGTGATCGCGCTGGCGACCGAGGCGGCGAAGCGCGGCGGCTATTACGACAGCCATATCCGTGACGAATCGAGCTACACCGTCGGCCTCGCCGCGGCGGTCGACGAGGCGATCGCGATCGGCCGCGCGACGGGCATGCCGATCCATATCAGCCACATCAAGGCGCTGGGCGTCGACGTGCAGGGCACAGCCCCGGCGATCATCGCGAAGATCGACGCCGCGCGCGCGAGCGGGGTCAACATCACCGCGAGCCAGTATCCGTGGAGCGCCAGCGGCACGAGCCTGGTCGCCAGCCTCGTGCCGTTATGGGCGCAGGACGGCGGGACCAGGGCGTTGATCGCACGGTTCGACGATCCCAGCCTTCAGGCGAAACTTCGCGCCGACATGGCCGAAAACATGCGCAAGCGCGGAGGGCCGGCGCCGTTGCTGGTGGTCGAGGGGCAGTATCGCG
>JAFEEZ010000434.1 GCA_018240825.1 Pseudomonadota bacterium
ACGCCAAATCTGGCTGGGACGATCATGCCGCGCGCGATTTCGACCGCCGCCTCAATCCCAAGGGCGAGCGCGCCGCGCGGACGATTGGTCAACACATGCGCGACCGCGGCCTCAGCTGGGATCACGCCATCGCCAGCCCCGCCGCACGCGTGGTCGAGACGCTGCAACAGGTGTCGGCCGGCTATGGCCGCACGATCGAACCCGAATGGGATCGCCGCGCCTATCTCGCCTCGGCCGGCATGTTGCTCGACCTGATCCATCATGCGCCCGTGGAGGCGAAGACGTTGCTGCTGTCGGGGCACAACCCGGGGATCGAGGAACTGGTTTTGATGCTCGTGCCGGATCGCAGTGGAGATGCGCTGCGCGACGAGGTTGAGGCGAAATTCCCCACCGCCAGCCTAGCGGTGATTACCTGCGAAGGGGACACCTGGGGCGGGATTATCGCCGGAAAATGCACGCTCGCCACGTTCACCCGCCCGCGCGACCTCGATCCCGGCCTGGGGCCGGACGCGGACTGAACGCCATGGCCGACTTTCCGCAAGGAACGGTCCATCGGGCGGGCGAGGATCTGCAGACCGCCGTGGAGTCGGACCCCCATGTCTTTGCGCTGTGGAAAGCGCTTACGCCGTTGGGCCGCAACGAATTTATCTGCTGGGTCGACGACGCCAGGCGGCCGGCCACCCGCCGACGCCGGATCGACCGGACCCGCGAGGAGCTGATCGAGGGCAAGAAGCGGCCGTGCTGCTGGGCGGGCTGCACCCACCGGACCGACAAGCCGCCGAGCCGATGGCGGCAAGCCGTGTTGATCGACGAAAAGAAAAAGCGCGGCTCCTAGCGTCCTCGCGAACGACCGTTGCCGACGCTCGTTCGCGGCCGATCGCCGAAAGCCCTGCAAGGATTTCGCCTGACAGCGTTACCAACGCTGTTTGACATGGTCGATACGCTTCGGAATGGCTTGTCGCCTTGGCGTGCGCGGAACTCTAAATGCAGCGGTTCATCGCAAACTTTCGGCGCAGCCGGGGGGCGACCCCGCTATCGTCCTGCGAGCTTATCCTTCAGCCCGGTCAGCGCACCAAAGGGTCCGGCCTCTTCCTCGCTGATCACGCCAGCGGCCTTCAACACAGCCTCCGCCCCCGGACCGCGCGGGAAAGGGTCGAGCGCCAGCGCCATCGTTTCGGCGGCGGTCTCGCCCAGGTCGATCGCGCCGCCCTCATAGGGGATAACGTCGATCTCGCCGCCGCCGAGCTCGACTTCCTCGGCGTCGTGCGCGCCCGCCGGGACGAACAACAGGGCGACAGGTTCGTCGACCGTCCCCGACAGCGGATCGCCGGTGACGCTGCATGCTTGGGTCAGCGTGGCGGTGACCCGACCGTCGACCGCAATTCCGGCCGCCTCACGGCGGATCGTGAACGCGCCCCCCAGCCTGTCGATGCCGATCAGGTCGAAGCGTCTGGCGAGGCCGATGCGTTCGGCCGCGTCGGCCTCGATCGACACTTGGCGCGGCTCGCCGATCGTGTCGATCCGCTCGGGCCGCGAGAATTCGGGCGTGGTCACGCCAGCTCGCCTGCAATCAGCCGGTCGACGCTCAACCCCGCCATCGCGGCGCGCAGCGCCAGCAATTCGCGCTCGACATGCGCCAGCGCGTCGTCTCCCGGTCCCGCCCCGCGGTAGAGGTTGCGGACCAGCGCCGGCTTTAGGTCGCCCGCCGCAATGCCGTCGCGATATGCACCAAGCCGCCCGCCGAGCATTCCCATCATCCGCCCGACATGCTTGCCGACCAGCAAATCGCCGATCCCGATCTCGCGTAATTGCGGGTCCATGTCGTCGACGAACGCCTCCGCCAAATGGGTCGCCGCCGGCGCGCCCGCGGGATCGTTTTCCAACCGCAGCATGACCATCGCCAGCACCGCCGCGATCATGTCGAACCGGCCGTCGATCGTGTCGGGCGCCGCACCCTCGACATACCAATGCGGCGCCCTCGCCCGCGCCACCACCGCGGCGTAAAGCGCCGCGGTCTCGTCGCGTTTCGCCTTGAATCGGTCGAAAAATCCCATCATTTGCCCCTGGACTCAGCGGCCTTGTGCCACCGGCATGGTCCGCATATTGAGGCGAACGGCGCACGTTGCAATCGCGCGCGCCGAGTGACGAGCGCGTTCGCGGGAGAATTGACTTGACCAAGGCCGGCCGGATCATGGCCCTCACCGCGATGGGATCGGTATTGACGCTGACCGGAGCCTGCGTGCCGCTGCGCTCTCACCAGGGCTACATCATCGACGCAGACCTGGTGAACTCGGTGCAGCCGGGGGTGGATAACCGCAATTCGGTGCTGAAGGTGCTTGGGAAACCCAGCTTCACGAGTCAGTTCAATCAGGGCGACTGGTATTATATCGCCCGTGACAGCCGCAATCTCGCTTACCTCAAACCCAAGGCGGCAAGCCAGCTCACCCTCAAGATCAGCTTTACCGACGCCGGCGTCGTCAAGGACATCACCCGCACCGGCGTCGATCAGGTTGCGTCGATCGATCCCTATGGCAAGACCACCCCCACGCTCGGCCGCAAGCGCAGCTTCTTCGAAGAGCTGTTCGGCAATATCGGGGCGGTCGGCGCGGCGGGCGCCGGCAAGGGCGGCGGGGACGACAGCCAGCCCTGACGGACGCAGGCGCGGCCACGCCCGCGCCGATGCGCGAAGCGCAGCGACCGGCGCGGGCGGCGGGTAGCGTCAGCCAACCCGGCCGACGGCGGCTTTGCCGTCGTCGCTTCATGCGGCCCAAAAGCCTTGCTCTAGCCTGACCGGCGCGTTCGCGGCGGGTTCAGTCCAGACCTTCTAGACCGCTCTCCATGGCGGCGCATCGTGATCGCGCCGCCGCAACGAATGGAGAGACGATCATGCGTAAACTGATCCTCACCGCGCTGATGGCCGCGACCGCGTTCCCGGTCGCCGCCGAAGCGCAATCGCGCGGCGAAATCCGCCGCGACCGGCGCGATATCCAGGAGCAGAAGCGCGAATATCGCGACGCGGTTCGCCGTGGCGACTGGCGCGATGCCCGTGACGCGCGCGGCGACCTGCGCGACGCCCGGCGTGAGCTGCGCGAAGACCGGAACGATCGCAACCGCCGCTGGGGCGACAATGACTGGCGCGACTGGCGCAATCGCAACCGCGGCGTCTATGCCCGCGGCAATTGGCGCGCGCCGTTCCGTTACTATGCGTTCCGCCCCGGCGTGCGCATCGCGCCGGTCTATTACACGTCGAGCTACTGGATCGCCGATCCGTGGCGCTATCGCTTGCCGCCGGCCGGCTACGGCGAGCGCTGGGTGCGTCATTATGACGATCTGCTGCTCGTCGACACGCGGCGCGGCATCGTGCTCCGCGTGATCCACAACTTCTACTGGTGATCCCCCAGTAGTGGCAGGCGCCCGGGCGTTTTCAATGCCCGCCCGGGCGCCTTTGGCTTCCGTCATCCCAGCGAGAGCCGGGATTTCTGGCCGCATTGCGCTTCTGCTAGAGATCCCAGCTTGCGCTGGGGTGACGGCATTGGTTTAGCGCATCGTAAAAACGACCTGGTCGACCACCTTTCCCGACAGATCGAGCAAAGCAAGCCTATGCCGTCCCGGTCCCGGCAGGATCAGCGGCGCGGCGCCGGCGTCGCCCAAATCCTGTTTATCGAGCAGCAACCGGTGCGTCATCGCATCCCCCGTCACCGCGACCGCCAGCCGCTGGCGGTCGATCGGGATGTCGGGGTCGATCGCATAGATGCTGCCCGACACCGGGTTGGTGATGCGCGGACGGCGCGCTTCGGGCGGCGCGCTGGCGACCAGCGTCATGCCCGTCCCCTTCAGGAAATATTCGCGCCGCGGCTGCTCGATATTGCCGGCATAGGCGATCGTCCATTCCTCGATCCCAGGGGGCATGGCGGGGGCGCGGCTCGGCTGGTCGGCGTGCAGCGCGAGCATCACGTCGCGCCACACCGGGGCCGCGCCGCTGGTTCCCGACACGGCGCGCATCGCGTCGCCCTCGACGTTCCCGACCCACACCGCGACGGTGTAGCGGTCCGAAAAGCCGACGCACCAATTGTCGCGCATCGCCTTCGATGTGCCGGTCTTCACCGCCGCCCAGAACGGCAGGCGAAGCGACGAATCGAGCCCGAACGTGACCGCGCGCGCATTGGGGTCGGCCATCATGTTGGCGACGATCCACGCGGCTTGCGGGGTGGTGACCGGCCGCGGCTCAGGCCGCGGATCGGCCACGGTCAGCCGCCACGGCGCCCAGCGTCCGCCATTGGCGAGGCTGCGATACGCATCGGCCTGCTCGAGCAACGTCACCTCGGCCGACCCGAGCGCGAGGCTGTAGCCGTAATAGTCGCCGTCCTCGACAAGCCCCTGATAGCCGGTGTCCCACAGCCGATCGCGAAACGCATCGACCCCGACCAGCAGCAATGTCCGCACCGCCGGCACGTTGAGCGATCCCGCCAACGCCGAGCGCACCGACACCAGCCCCTTGAACCCCTTGTCGTAATTCTGCGGCACATAGAGGCCCGACGCGGTGTCGAGCTGGACGGGCGAATCGTCGAGGATCGACGCGGCGGTCAGATAGCCCTTTTCGATCGCCTGCGCGTAGAGGAACGGCTTGAGCGTCGACCCCGCCTGGCGGTAGGCGCTCGCGCCGTCGACCGCGGGCGCGGTCGAATTGCCGCCGATCCCTCCGACATAGGCGAGCACGTCGCCGCTCGCATTGTCGAGCACCACCACCGCGCCGTCGCGCGCGCGGCTGCCCCCCAATCCTTCGAGCTGCCGCTTGAGGGCGGCGATCGCGATGCGCTGGATGTTGATGTCGAGCGTCGTGGTAATGCGCAGGCCCGGCTTGGTCAGCAGCCGCTGCGCGAGGTGCGGGGCAAGACCCGGATCGAGCTGCAAACTGCGCGTGGGCCCCAGCATCGAATAAGCGGCGGATTCGAAGCCCGCGCAATTCGTCCCCCGCGCCATCGCGCACGCGCGGCGTGCGACCGTCGCGGCGCTCGCCTGCGGGTCGGGCAACAGCGCGACGAGCAGCAATGCATCATCGCGGCTCAATGCGTCGGGCGTCTTGCCGAACAGCCCGAGCGCCGCCGCGCCGATCCCCTGCGCCTCGCCGCGATAACCGGCGAGGTTGAGATAGGCCTCCAGAATATGCGGTTTGCTCCACGCCCCCTCGAGCGACAGGCCGGCGCGGATCTGGCGGATCTTGTCGAGCCATCCGCGCGCGCCGGGCTTGGCAAGGTCCGGCGCGAGGAACCCCGCGACCTGCATCGACAGGGTCGACGCGCCGCGCGACGGCTTGCCTTCCAGCCGGTCACGCAACGCCGCCAGCGTCGCGAGCCAGTCGACCCCGCCGTGCGCGTAGAAACGGTGATCCTCGGCCGCGACCAAAGCCTCGGCCACCGGCGGCGCGATCTTGTCGAGCGGGGTCCAGCCCAGCCGCCGCCGCGCAAAATCGACGCGCGACGAATCGATCAGCACGCCGTTACGGTCGTACAGCCACGCCTCGGACGGCTGCCACGCCGCGCGGACCGACGCGTAATCGGGCATCGGCGGCGGCATCGTCAGGAAGTTGAGCGTGAGGGCCGCGACAAACAGCGCGCCGAGCCCGGTCAACAGCCAATGCCGCCGCGTCCGCGGGCGATGGTCGAGCAACCAGCCGCCCGCTCGCGCGATCATGTCATCAACCCGCGCCTCGACCCGCCGTGCCCAAATCCAGGCGGCCCTTAGACGAGCCTCGACCCCCATCTACGCTTCCCCGGCGAATGCCGGGGTCCAGTGGCGAGACGCCAATGACGAAGCGATGCGCATACCTACTCAGCTCAATCCGGCTGGACCCCGGCTTTCGCCGGGGAAGCGTCTAACTTCGACTTCCAAATCACTTGTCCCGGATCGTGAAGGCCGCGTTGGGCAATTGGGCGTTAATCGATGGCGAATACATCGCCTCGACCCGGCTCGACGGCAGGTTGTACACGCCCGGCGCGTTCAGTCGCATCACATAGGCGATCGTGAAGCTGCCGCGCGGCACCCAGCCGAAATAGCCGCGCCACGAATCGTTGCGGCGTTCGATCCAGCTCGGCTGCACCCCGACCTGGACGTCCCACAATTTGCCGTCAGCGTCGGTCGCCTGGAAGTTGGTGCCGCCGCCGCCATTTTCCTGGCTACCCAGCATCTGCGACTGGTTGGCGAAATTGCCGATGATCGTCGCCCCCGCCGGGATGGGATCGTTGACCACTACCCAGTTGCGCTCGGCGGTCGCCTCGACCGTGATGACCACGCGCGCGACGTCGCCGCGCGTCCATTGCCCCGGCACGCGCTGGCTGACCGGCTCGATCTTCTTCGCCATGCGATAGCCGAAGAAGGCTGGCTGCCTGAGCGGTACCGCCGCCGACACCTGCACCGTAGCCCAGGGCGCCGCGCCGCCGCTCTGGTCCATGTTGAGCATCATCGGCCCCGCGGGCAGCGGGAAGCTGACCTGACGCT
>JAFEEZ010000435.1 GCA_018240825.1 Pseudomonadota bacterium
CACGCGCGATTTCGCGACGCCCGAGGAGGCCGGCGCGAGCCCGCTGGCGGAAGCGATCTTCAATCTGGGCGACGTGACGGGCGTATTCTTCGGCCGCGATTTCGTGTCGGTGACGGCCGCGCCCGGCGTCGAATGGTCGGGGCTCAAGCCCGACGTCCTCGCGATCCTGCTCGATCATTTCAGCGCCGACATGCCGCTGTTCAAGCCGGCCTCCGCCAGTTTCAGCGTACCGGCTGATGACGAGGGGCTCGCCGACGACCCCGCCGACGCCGATATCGTCGCGCAAATCCGCGAACTGATCGATACGCGTGTCCGTCCGGCCGTCGCGAACGACGGCGGCGACATCGTCTATCGCGGGTTCGACAAGGGCAAAGTGTATCTGCGCATGCAGGGCGCCTGCTCGGGTTGCCCGTCGTCGACCGCGACGCTCAAGAACGGCATCGAACAATTGCTCAAATATTACGTCCCCGAAGTGACCGAGGTCCGCGCGGTCTGACCGCGGACGCATCCACCCGTCCCCCGTTCGTGTCGAGCGCAGTCGAGACACTGGCAGCAGGAACCGTCTCTCGATTTTGCTCGAGACGAACGGAAAACAGGAAACGATTATGGGCAAGCCGCTCACCGACGAAGCACTCGACACCTTGTTCCGCACCGCGCGGACGTACAACGGCTACACCGACGAGCCCGTTACCGCGGATCAGCTTCGCGCGATCTGGGATTTGATGAAGTTCGGTCCGACCTCGGCCAACCAGCTCCCGGCGCGGCTGGTGTGGTGCGTCAGCGACGAGGCCAAGGCGAAGCTGGCCGCTTGCGCGAGCGCGCAGAACGCGCCCAAGATTCTCGCGGCGCCGGTGACGGTGATTATCGGCATGGACACCAATTTCCACGAGCACCTGCCCGAATTCTTTCCGCACAATCAGACCGCGAAGAGCTGGTTCGACGGCAATGCCGAACTGCGCGAAGCGTCCGCCTTCCGCAATTCGTCCCTCCAGGGCGCGTATTTCCTGATGGCCGCACGTGCGATCGGGCTCGACACCGGGCCGATGTCGGGGTTCGACAACGGCAAGGTCGACGCGGCGTTCTTCGCCGATGCCCCCGCGGTGCGCTCGAACTTCATCTCGACGCTCGGTCATGGCGATCCGTCGACGATCTTCGACCGCTCGCCGCGCCCGGCGTTCGAGAGGTTCAATACCATTCTTTAGACAAAAACGTCGTGCCCGCGAAAGCTGGGGTCTTATAGGGCTTGAGATGCCAGCTTTCGCTGGCATGACGGTTTGATGCGAACCCTGGTCATCGAAACCGCCACCGCCGCCTGCTCGGTCGCGCTGATCGAGGACGGGCGCGTCGTCGCCTCCGCCCACGACGTCGTCGGACGCGGCCACGCCGAGCGGTTGATCCCGATGATCGCCGAATTACCCCAGGGGGGCCGCGCCGCTGCGATCCTGGTCGATGTCGGGCCGGGCAGCTTCACCGGCATCCGCGTCGGGATCGCCGCGGCACGTGGGCTGGGGCTCGGTTGGGCCGTGCCGGTGCACGGCTATTCGTCGCTGCCGTTGATCGCCGTCGCCGCGTTCGCCGCCCACCCGTCGCGCGAGCGGGTTGCCGTCGTGCTGGAGGGGGGCCATGGTGAAGTGTTCATGCAGCCCTTCACCGCCGATCCCTTCGCCGCCACCGCCGATCTGCTGTCGCTGCCACCGGGAGACGCCACGGCGCGGCTCGAGGGCGTGCGGCCGGTCGGCAACGGCGTGCGGTTTCTCGGCGTCGATGGCGACGACGCGCTGCCCGACGGCGCTAACACGATCCTGCTGCCCCCTGCTCTCATCCGGCTGCCCCCGCGCCCGATCTACGGCCGCGCGCCCGACGCCAAGCCGATGGCAGCCAAATGAGCACCGCCGCTATCGATTTGCGCGAAGGCGATGTCCGCGACCTCGACCGCGTCGACCGCATGATGGCCGACGCATTCGATCCGCGCTGGGGCGAAGCATGGACGCGCAACCAGGTGATCGGCATCCTGTCGGTGCCCGGCGTCTGGCTGACGATCGCCGAACAAGGCGGGCGCGCCGCCGGATTCGCGCTCGTGCGTGGCGTGCTCGACGAGGCCGAACTGCTGTTGCTCGCCGTGATACCCGAAATGAGGCGCAGGGGCGTCGGCGCCGCGTTGCTGCGGTCGGTGATCGGCGATTGCGCCCTGCGCGGCATTACCGCGCTCCATCTCGAGGTGCGCGACGGCAACGATGCGATCAAATTGTATAGAAATTCGGGGTTTACCAAGATCGGTGAGCGACGCGATTACTATCGCGGTTCGAACGGCCAAAGTTATTCCGCCATCACGCTCCGGCGCTCAACACGATGAGATCGTCGCAACACCGACAAATGGTGCTTGCCTGTCACGAAAAGTCGGATCAAAGCCCAGCTTCGGGGGGCATACATAAATCAATAAAAGGGTCCGAAGGAACGTCATGGATAACGATATCGACATGCAGGAAACGCTGGTCACGCTGACGGCCGACATCGCTGCGGAATATCTGGGCAACAACAACGTCGCCGTGTCCGACATCGAGCTGGTCATTCAGAACATCTATCGCGGCTTGTCCAAACTCAGTCCCGCGGCGCCGGCGCCCGAACCCAAGCAGGAGCCGGCGGTTTCGATCCGCGCGTCGGTCAAGCCCGACTATGTCGTGTGCCTGGAAGACGGCAAGAAGCTCAAGATGCTCAAACGCCACCTGATGACGCATTATCAGATGACCCCGGACCAGTACCGCGCCAAGTGGAACCTCCCCGCCGACTATCCGATGGTCGCGCCAAACTATGCCGAACAGCGCCGCAGCCTGGCGAAGAAGATCGGTCGGGGCACGAAGCGCCGCAAAACCAAGTAACTCTGCTTCCCTCAGGGCAAGAAATAAAAGCCCCGCGGTGCCCCCACGCCGCGGGGCTTGTTGCGAACGACTCTC
>JAFEEZ010000436.1 GCA_018240825.1 Pseudomonadota bacterium
CGGCTCGAAAGAGGATATCCTCTTCGAGATCATGTCCGGTCACATCGAAGCGCTTGTGGAGGTTGCCAAGCGCGTGGGTGCCATCGCGGATCCGACCGAGCGTTTGACTTCGCTCACCCATAGCTTCGTCCATCTCTACGTTGGCGCATCGGCTCGCCACAAGGTGCTGGTGAACGATCTTGACAAGCTTCCGCCGGAGCGCGCCGCCCAGATCATCAAGACCGAGCGCGGGCTGCTTGACATCATCGACGGCATCATCGTTGAAACCCGGCCCGGGCTTGCTTCGGAACCAAGCAAGCGCCGTGCACTGACGATGCTCTACTTTGGCATGATCAACTGGATGCACACTTGGTATAATCCCAAGGGCGATCAGAGCCCCGATCGGATCGCCGACCTCGTCGTCCACATCTTCCTGGACGGACTTCCCAAGCGCTGACGCGATTCATTGATCGGCAACAATTTCCCGGCGCATTCGAGAATGCGCCGGGAAACCGCCGGGGGGAAGATCGTGCGATCAGTACCTGTAGGAGAGTGTGAGGCCAAAAGTGCGCGGCTGACCAGTGTAACGAATCACGGCATCCGGGCCAGGCTGCGTGACGACGGTTGAATAGAATTTGTCGGTTAGGTTCCGCACATATGCGGTAAGGCGCCACTTGCCGCCGGGTGTCGCGATCCCAGCGCGCAAATCTACCAGTGCGTAAGCATCGATTTTGAACAAGGCGAGGTTCCCGAGTCCCCCGTTGGTCGCCGCCTGATAGGTTACTCCTCCACCGAGGAAACCGTTGAGCGATCCGCTAAGCGGGAACTCATAGTCCGCATCGCCATTGATCTGCCAGTCTGGCGTCAGCGGGAAGGCTTCTCCGCCCATCTCTACTCGCTGGGCAGCCGCATTATAATTGATGAACGATCCGAGAATCTTCGAACTGATGTAGGTCGCGCCTACATTGATGTTGAGGCCGTTCAGAGGTCGCATGCTTGCCTGCAACTCGGCACCAGCGACCCGCGACCTTGGCACATTGAAAAACGCGTTCTGCGGCCCGAGGATCGGGTCGACGATGCGACCACGAAGCTGCTTGTCGCGATAATCGTAATAGAAAACTGCCCCGTTCAGCTGCAGGGTGCGATTGAATAGACCCAGCTTGAACCCCGCCTCGTAGGCGAGTACCGATTCCTGGGTCGCGGGGTGGAGCTGGATGGCGAAGGTGGCGCCAACCGTTGGAAAAGCACCGCTCTTGTAGCCTTTGCTGACGTTTGCATAGAGCAGCGCGGTCGGCGTCACCTGCCAGTTCACGCCGCCGCGCCATCACACATTGTCCTCGTTCAGCTCGCTATGGACCACCCCCGGGAGGAAGCTGGGGCCGAGAGTACCGCATCCTTCGGAGGGAATCGTAACGGGCTGCCCCGAGCGGGCCGTGGCAACGGCTGACAGCACGGCGGCAAAAGATCGAGGGCCGCCCGTTCCGCCATCATAGGTGCACCCGGCATATTGCCGGTGCTGATCGGTGTAGCGCACGCCTCCCTGCAGGGTGACGGTGTCCGCGATCTTGAAATCGAGGTTCCCGAAAACGGCGTAGCTTCGCACGGTTTGGTCAGAGACGGCCTTAGCCACTCCGACGAAGGGACAGCGGGAAATTAGCGCGTTCGGATCTGCCTCGTCATGGATTTTATCGAAGGCGTAGTTGCCGCCCACAACGTATTTGACTGATCCGACGTCGCCGGCAAGGCGAAGCTCTTGCGAGAAGTCTCTCGAATGGCCAGGGGTGAAGAGAGAGTAGTTAGCGATCGCGGTCCCGTCCGCGTCAACAATGCTGCGCCGACGCAGCTGCTCGTAGGCCGAAATCGAGGTGATCTTCGCGTAATCCGAGAGCTGATAGTCGATGCGCAGCGACGTCTGCCAGAAATTCGAGTCCCTGGAGAGTTCCAGGCCCGGGTCCCAATCAGCCGCCCGATTGTTGCGGGGCGGCAGCGGATAGGTCGTCAGCGACGGAAATTTCGTCGTGACGATCGCGACGAGTTGCGCGGCTTGGTTGTCTGACTTGTCACGCCAGCCATTGGCGTTGAAGCTCACCTTGAGGCGGTCTGACGGGCGCCAATCCAAAAGGATGCGTCCGGTCAGGAAATCGCCCTTCCCGGACGTCTCATTGCGCGTATAGCTCCGCTGCCAATCGTCGCTACGGTCGTACCGCACCGCGATCCGCGCCTCCAGCGTGTCGCTCAGCGGACCGCTGAGGAAGCCCTTCGCCTCGACCCGATTAAATCTGCCATAGGTGAGGTCGGCGCCCGCCCGGAACGTATCGGTCGGCTTGGCCGCGATATAGTTGATCGCGCCGCCCGTCGCGTTCTGACCGAACAGCGTTCCTTGCGGGCCCTTCAATACCTCGACGCGATCAAGGTCGAGCGATACTCCCTGTGCCATCGCAGACAAGGGCAGCGGAGCCTCATCGACATAAGCGCTGACCGTCGGCGACGCACCCAGAGCCGTGTCGTAGAAGCCGATGCCGCGCAGCGTCAGCACTGGTGTGCCATAGGCGCTCGGCGTGAAATTGAACCCTGGGACGATCTTGACGAGATCGGCCGTGCTGGCGATGCCTTGCCGCTCAAGCGCCTCACCGGTCACCGCGGTGATCGAGAGGCCGACCTTGTTGATGCTCTCGGAGCGCTTCTGCGCGGTGACGATGATATCGCCGACCTCGGGCTGGTTGACCTGAGGCGAAGCGGAAGTCGCGGCCTGCGGCTCGGCGGCCGCCGCCTTAACGTCGGTCTGACCAGCGCCTCCGGCCGCTCGGGCGAAGGCCGGCGTCGACCCAATCGCAATCGCTAACAGCGCACTACCCGCGCACAATGACTTCTTCATCGACTCCCCTCCGGTTTGCGTCTCGCGGAACGCGGCGCTGGTTTATAACCCGTCCGGTTGGACTATTATTGGGGATTCCGTGCCGATGCAATAGGAATCCGACCGTTCGGACTATTATTCATGGAGGCCGGTTGAATAGGCAGCGACGGGCACGCGCTGGATGAGCCCAATTCCGCCGCGCATTGGTCTGCCTCGGAAAAACTGGCCCGATCTAGGGAGAGCGCATTGTGGTGGGAAAATTGGAGAAGGTTATGGGGACGTCCACGTTTTTCGCCGGAACAGACTATCGCGAAACTGCGTGAGGGGTATGTGCTGGTCGGACTTGGATCGACGCCGATAAGCGATCGGACTTCGTCGCAGGTTATTGCGCCCCGATATCCTGCTCGTCAAAAAGGCGCCGGTTTCGGGATCATCCGAGGTTCCCTTATGCAACGGCATTTGGAGCTTAGCAGCGGTCAGGCTGCCCTCTGGACTCGAATTTCCCAATGATCTGAGTGCCCATCGCTTTCATGTCGGGTGCGCCATTTGCCTTGGTCTTCCTGCCGCTTCGCCGATCGAGGCGATCAGCCAAGTGTTGCGCGGGAGCGACGGCTTCGCAATATTCGATGGACCGCGTCCGGCATCCGCCTTAGCCTTCGGGGATCTTCCCGGGGGGGATGTATGAACGATCACGCCAGGCCGCGCACGCTGTTTGGGCATCCCGTCGGGCTGACGGTCCTCGCCGGCACCGAGATGTGGGAGCGCTTTTCCTTTTACGGGATGCAGGCGCTGCTCATGCTCTACATGACCAAGCATCTGCTCCAGCCCGAGCAGGCCCGCCATGTGCTGGGCCTGGCCGGCTTTCGCGCGGCGCTGGCGGCGGTGTTCGGGCCGATGACCGACATGGCGTTCGCCGCGCAGACCTATGGCATCTATTCGGGGCTGATCTACGCCACGCCGCTGGCCGGGGCGTGGCTCGGCGACCGCGTGCTGGGCAGGACGCGGACGGTGTCGATCGGTTGCGTGCTGATGGCGTGCGGGCACCTGGCGATGGCGTCGGAACGCTTTTTCCTGCTCGCGCTGACGCTGATCGTGATCGGGGCGGGCTGCGTGATCGGCAATATGGCGGCGCAGGTCGGGCAGCTTTACGCGCCGGGCGACCATCGGCGCACGCGCGCGTTCGGCCTCTATCTGCTTGCGCTCAATCTCGGCGCGCTGATCGCGCCGCTGGCGATAGGCACGCTGGGGGAGAAGGTCGGCTGGCATTACGGCTTTGGCGCCGCGGGGATCGGCATGCTGTTCGGGCTCGTCATCTATCTGGCCGGTCGTCGTCACTTGCCGCCCGACCGGATCAGCCAGCGCGGCGACCGGGCGAAGCTGACGGCGCGGCAATGGCGCGTGGTCGCGGTCCTGGTGCTGATCCTCTTGCCCTATCTCCTCGTCAATTCCGCGCTCAATCAGGCCTATGGCGTCATGTATGTCTGGGCCGACACCGCGGTCGACCGCGTCGTGCTCGGCTGGGAAGTGCCGGTCACGTGGGTCGGCATCTTCGACGGGGCGATGACGATTGCCGGCGTGCTCATCGGCAACGCGCTGTGGAAAAAACTGGCGGATCGCGGGCGCGAGATGAGCGATCTCGCCAAGCTGGGCGTTTCGTGCGCGGGCGTCGCGATCGGCTATCTCTACATTTCGGCGGTGTCGTTGCTGCACGTCGTGCCGGTGCTGCTCTGGCTCGGCTTCTATCTGATCATCGATCTGGCCACCGTGTGGATGGAGGCCCCGCCCCAGGCGATCATCTCGCGCAGCGCCCCGCGATCGGTGAATGCGACGATGATGGCGGTTTTCAAGCTGGCGAGCGCCTTCGGCTATTTCCTGCTTGGCTGGATGGGCCGTTTCTACGAGCCGCTGGGACCGGCGCTCTACTGGGCGCTCGTCGCCTGCCTGCCGTTGACCGGCCTCATCCTGCTGTTCGCGATCAAGCGCCCGGTCGAGCGCGTGCTGGACGACGCCGCACGCGCCGGAACCGCGCCGGGCGAAGCCCTCGCGGCGGGACTCGGGTGAGGGAGCTCGATGCCGCGATCATTCATTTGTAAGGGAATCGTGCTGGCGTTCACCGCCGTATTTTGGAAGCCCGGGCGCGACGCCGCCTGGCGGCCGTGTGCATAGGCTCTCCGCGCACCGGGGCAACGCGCAACCGCCGGCAAACCTTCATCGAACGATGTGAAAAAGGGCGCCCGCGACGGACGCCCTCTTCCTGCAGTTCGGGCGCTCAGGTCAGAATTTCACTTCGGCGTTGACCGTGAACGAGCGCCCGCGCGGATCGGCGACGCGGGGTTCCCACGAACTGCCGGCGCCGGTGTTCGAATCATAGGTGATCGCGAACGGCGGATCGGTGTTGAACACGTTGCGGACGCCCATCGCGAGCGTGAAGTGCTCGTTGACCCGCTGCGAGATCGACGCGTTGTAGATAATGTAGGGCTTGACCGTCGGGTTGTAGTCGGGCCGCGTCGCGCTCGCCGGCAGCGCGAAGTTCTTGTAGCTCGACCGGTAGATTTGCGAGAAGGTCAGTCCGAAGCCGTCGACCGTCGTATAGCTGATGAAGGCGTTGTGCTTCCATTTGAGGCCGAGATCGCCCGCCAGCGTGAACACGCCCCGGGTGTCGGTATAGGGCAGATTGGGAAGCAGCTTTTCCTTTTTCTGCAACAACAACGTGCCGTCGAATCCGGCTGACAGCACGCCGCCCAGCGCATCGACGCTGCCGCGCGCGGTGAAGTCGATGCCGCGCGTCCGCCGCGACCCGAAATTGCCGGTGCGCAGGTCGACCAGGGTGATGACGCCGTTGGTGCGCTGGATGCGATCCGGGAACGCGTTGATGTTCGCCAGCAACTGCGGGATGGTGATCGTGCCGATCGTGTTGTCGACCGCGATCGACCAGTAATCGGCCGACAGGCTCAAGCGGCTGATCGGCTGGAGCACGACGCCGAGGCTGTATTGCTTCGACTTTTCCGGCCCGAGCGTGAGGTTGCCGCCGCTGAGCGAATCGGGCGTGATCGGCGTGCAGCCAGGGCCGCCATTGACCACGCCCGACGGGCAGGTGGTCGGATCAACCAGCGAGTTGCCGGGGTTGGGCGATTGCGTGACGCCGTTGAAAATCTGGTTGAAGGTCGGCACGCGGAACCCGGTATTGTACGACCCGCGGAACATGATCTGGTCGATCGGCCGGAACTTGACCGACACCTTGGGATTGAAGGTCGATCCGAAACCCGTGTAATCGTCGACGCGGCCGGCGACCGTGACGTCGAAGCCCTTGACGATCGGGAACAGGATTTCGCCGTACGCCGCCTTCACGTCGCGGTGCACCTTTTTCAACGCGTTCACGTTGTCGAACGCGACGTTGAAGATGTCGGGCGACGAGGCGTCGGCGGCGGAGGAGCCGTTGAACCCATAGCTTTCGCGCCGATAGTCGACGCCGAGCGCGACCTGCACCATGCCGCCCGGCAGCTTGAACAGCTCGCCCGACACCGACGCGTCGAACTGGCGCGTTTCGTACCGGCCGCTGTAGAGCCTGACGCCCTTCGCCGACACCGCGTCGAGTGCGGCGAGCGCCTGCGGCGTCTGCGTCAGCGAGAACGGGTTGAGGATGCCGCTGTTGAACAGTCCGACGATGCCGGGCGCGCTGGCGCCGGGCGCGGTCGGCGCGCGCGGATCGGCCTGACCGGCCTTGGTCGCGCCCGTGCCCGATGCGACGGCTAGCGCGTCGGTCGCGAACACGCCGCGATAATGATAGCCCGAACCGAGCACGGAGCTCGCCTGACTGCGCGCATAGGACGCGCCCGCGCGGTAATCCCAGCCCGCGAACAAGGGGCCTTCGATCCCCAGCGCCGCGCGGAACGTCTTGGTGTTGGTGGTGTATTCGCGATTGCCGCAATCGGTGCAGCGATAGCGGAACGCAATCGGCTTGCCGTAATTGGCGGCGACCGCGGGCAGCACGGCGACGATGCTGTTATAGACCGCGTTATAGGTCGACGCGGTCAGCGCGTTGAGCGGATAGGCGATCGGCAGCGAGGTGTTGTTCGCGCTGTACTGGTTGTTCGAGAACAATTTGTGCGAGGTCGCGTCCGACCCGGTGACTTCGAGATAGATTTCGTTCTTGCCGAAGCGCGCGGTGGCGCGGCCGTAATAGGTCAGGGTCTCGATCGGCTGCTGCAGTGTCGCGGCGCGGCCAGTGTCCCACGAGCAGGCCAAGGCGGTGGTCGCGTTCGCCCACAACACCGCATCGTAATTCATGCCGCCGTCGACCGACGCGCAGCCGGCGCCGCCGGGCAGGCGCAGCGGATTGACGCCGCCGGTCGCCGGAGTGGTCGTGCCGGGAATGAAGAATCCCGGATTGTTGCCCAGATACTGAGGATTCGTCGTGGTGCTTGCGCCCAGCAGCGTCCCGTTCTGCGTGATCCCGATCGGGCCGCCGACGGCCGGCGTCGCGCCGGTCGCATTGATCGGAAAGGCGGTCGCGATCGGCGTGCCGCGGGTGTCGATCGACAGGCCGCGATTGGGCTGGTTGCCGTTGACGAAGGCGCGGTCGCGCCCGAACAGGGGCCTGTTCCAGCTCTTGCTGACCGACGCCATCACGTTGAAGCCCTGTTCGTCGAGCTTGCCGTAACCGATCGTGCCCGACAGCCGGTAAATCTGCGCATCGCCGGCCTGGGGCGTGTCGACGAACCCGGCGACGTCGATGCCGGTGAAACTGGTCTTGGTGATGAAGTTGATCACGCCGCCGATCGCGTCGGTGCCGTAGATCGCCGACGCGCCGTCCTTCAGGATTTCGATCCGGTCAATGGCGGCGAACGGAATCTGGTTGACGTCGACCGCCGAGCCCTGAAGCCCGTGCGCGGCGACGCGGCGGCCGTTGAGCAGGATCAGCGTCGATGCGCTGCCCTGGCCGCGCAGGTTCGCGGCCGACAGCCCGTTGGTGCCGCGCGCGGCGCCCGAGACGACGTCGGAGTTGGACGCGAGATTGTCCGCGCCGTTGCCGTTATTGGCGAGGAACGAGATGAGCTGTTCGGGGTTGCTGATGCCTTCGCGCGTCAAATCCTTGTTGGTGATGATCGTCAGCGGCAGCGCCGAATTGTTCGGATCCTGCTTGATGCGCGAACCCGTGACGATGATGTCCTTGCCGCCGGTCTGGTCGCCCTGGTCGTTCGACACGGGGGTCGCCGCGCCGGTCGGGGTCGCGGCGGGCGGGGTGGTCTGATCGCCGCCCGAGGTCTGCGCGAAAGCGGCGCCAGGCAGGGCGCACAGCGCGGCGAAAGCCGTGCCCGACGCCAGCACGAGACGAAGCGAGGTCGAACCAGTCATAGCATATCCCCCTGAGACGCCGTTCCCTCCGGCGCTTGATCGGCGCATTAAGCAACAAAACTGCCATATCGCGCCACCCCCTTTTTTTTAGTCGCGGAAACCGGGGTCATTTTCGTTCGCGATACCCTCAAACCGTTGCCCGGCTGCAACATCGGGGCCATTGACGCGGACGGGCCGGCGGGGGACCGTGCGGAAAAGGGAGGAGCGAGCCGCATGCCATCGACCGATTGCCGACCCGAGTCCGGCGCATGACCGCGACCGTCGGACAGATCGAAGCGCAGGCGGCGGTCCCGCGCGACTGGCGGCGGCTGGCGCTGTACCTGCTGCTGGGTTTTTCGGCGGGCCTGCCGTTCTACATGTTCAACGCGGTGTTGTTGCTGCGGTTGGCGAAACACGGCGTCGATATCGTCACGGTGGGGTTCTTCGCCTGGGTGGCGCTGCTGCCCACGTTCAAGTTCGCCTGGGCGCCGCTGCTCGACAGATATGACGTGCCGGGGTTCGGGCGGTTCTGGGGCAAGCGGCGCGGGTGGATCATGCTCGCGCAGCTGGGGATTTTCGCCTCGATGGCAGGCATGGCGCTGACGGCGACCGATTATAGTCTGCCGCTGACCGCGCTGTTCGCAACGCTACTCGCGTACTGGACAACGACACTGGAGATTGCCGCCGACGCTTGGAGGATCGAACTTGCGCCGACGGCGGCGGAACAGGGGCCATTAGTCGCCGCCAACTTGTGGGGCTATCGCAGCGCGATGGCAGGATCGGGGGCAGCAGTTGCCATCGTTCCCGCTTGGGATTGGAGCGGCGCGTACATGACGGTGGCGGTCATTTCGCTCCTCGCCTTCCCCGTCCTTGCGATGACGCGCGCCGACCCGCAGCGGAGCGGCGGCCGCTGGACCGCGCTCACGACCGGCACGTTGTTCAGCGCAATAACATTGGCATTTACCGCACTGGCGGTTGCGCTGATTGGCTGGCTTTTGCTGAAAGCACTAGGGTCGGTCGGGCTCGATAACCCCGACACCGTGAAATATTGGGTATTCGGCATAGCGCTGGTCCCGTTCGTCGCTCTCGCGGCGGCGGTGCCATGGCTGCGCAAGCTGCCGCCCGACGCGCCGTTGCGGCGGTCGGCTGCGATTGGCCCCTACGTCGATGTCGCTTGGCGATACGGGATCGTTGTCGTCCCGATGCTGCTGTTCATCTCGATCTACCGCATGGGCGACGTAATGGCGGCGACGTTCGCACCCGTGTTGTTCAACGCGCTTGGGTATGGGTTGGCCCAGATCGGTATCGCAAACGGCATAGTCTTCGCGGTCGCGAGCATGATCGGCGTGGCGTTCGGTGGATGGCTGGCCACGCGCGTGTCGATGGGTTGGGCATTACTGATCGGTGCGATTGTTTCCGCGATCAGCAACTGGGTGTTTGCGTGGCTCGCCTATCAGCACCCGGGCGGCGAGGTGCTGTTCACCATGCAGCTGCCGGGCTTTCATTTTCCATCATGGTCTCCGGCCACTTGGCAGGCGTACCTTTGGCCGGCCTCGGTGACCAGCGGCGATATGAAACTCTATTTCGCGATGGCGGTCGACCAATTCGGGCACGGGTTCGAAGGTGCGGTCTTCGTTGTATACCTGTCGTTGCTGGTGAATCCTCGTTACCCGGCAGCGCAATATGCCCTCCTATCCGGGTTGGCCTTTCTCATTCCGAGGCTCGTCGCCGGCCTGTCCGGGGCAATCCAGAAGTCGATCGACTATGATGGTTTTTTCTTCATGGCTGGTGCGATGAGCCTCGCAGCAGTCATATTCCTGCCCTTCATCCTTCGAGCTAAGCCTCGGCCTGACGACAGGTCAGCGTTGGCATGATCGACATCGACACCGCCTTCGCGCCGGCCGCGGCATACGTTGCGGACGGGCGCATCCCCGGCGCGACGCTGGGCATCGTCACGACGGGCGGCGAGCGCGCG
Source organism: Pseudomonadota bacterium (assembly GCA_018240825.1). GTDB lineage: Bacteria > Pseudomonadota > Alphaproteobacteria > Sphingomonadales > Sphingomonadaceae > Sphingomonas. Next base: position 10,143 of record JAFEEZ010000436.1, read on the forward strand.
GTGCGGGTCGCGGGGCATGCCGCGCTGACGCCCGAGCGTGAGGTGCTGACCGAGGATCACTGGTTCGACCTTGCCTCGGTCTCGAAGGTGGTCGCGACGACGACGATGATCCTGAAACTGGCCGATCAGGGCAAGATCGACCTCGACGCGCCGCTGACCAGCGCGATCCCCGATCTGCGCCAATACGACGTCGCGAACGCGCCCGAGCGGCGGCTGACCTTTCGCGATTGCCTGGCGCACCGCACCTTCCTGCCCGCGGTCGAGCCGATCTACACCTATGGCGACGACCCGGACCGCCTTCGCGCCTTCGTCCTCCAGCGCGAATGGCGGCGCAGCCCGCCCGTCTATTCGGACATCAACTTCATCCTGCTCGGTATCGCGATCGAGCGCATCACCGGGCGGCCACTCTCGGCCTGGCCCTTGGGCGAGGGGCTCGGCTACGGCCCGCCGCCCGGCCCGGCGGTCGCGACCGAATTCTGTCACTGGCGCGGGCGCGTGATGAAGGGCGAGGTGCACGACGAGAATTGCTTCGCGCTCGGCGGCGCGGCGGGGCATGCCGGGCTGTTCGGGACGGTCGCGGGCGTGCTCGATTTCGCCGAGGGGTTCCTGAACGGCAGCAGCGTATCGTCGGCGATGATCCACGCGATCTGCACCCCCCAGTTCGAGCATCGCACCTGCGGATGGGACAGCCGCTATCCGGGCTGGCCGGGCGGCGACGCGTGTTCGCCTGCGACGATCGGGCATACCGGCTTCACCGGAACCGGGCTGTGGATCGACGTCGACGTTGGCGTGGCGTGGACCTTGTTGACCAATCGCATCCACCCGACCCGGCATAGCGAGGCGGCTGCGAGCATTTTTGCCCTGCGCCCCGTCACCGGCGACGCAGTGATCGCGGCTGTCGGCGGCTAGACGTAATGCGGCTCGGGCCGCTCGAAGAGTTCTTCGTAATGCACCAGCGACGGCGTCTTGGCGATCGGCACCGGCTGGCCGTCGCGGAACGCCCATTCGCCGCGGTCGCAATCCTCGGCGCGGACATAGCCGTTGATGTAGAGCCGGCGCAGGTGATCCGACGAATTCAGCCCCGAAGCATGGACGAGGTACGGGTTCCACAGCGCGACGTCGCCCGGTTCGAGCACGAGATCGATCTGGCTCGCCGGGTCGATCCCCGCCGCCTCGAGCGCGGCGTCCTGCGGCGCCTGTCCCAGCACTTCGGTGGTGGTGTCGAGGTCGACCGGGCCCTGGCGATGGCTTCCGGGAATGAAGCGCATACCGCCGGTGTGCGGATTGTGCGGATCGATCGCGAGCCCGGTCTGGACGTAGGAGCTGCCGAGGTTGCGATACGCCTCGACCGGCTTGCGGAAGCGCGAATCCTGGTGCCACGCGAAATCGCCGCGGCTGTGCGGCAGTTTCCAGTGGAGCTGGTTGATGATCTGCTTGAGGTCGCCGCCGATCAGCGGCTCGAGGATCGCGGCGAAGCGCGGGTCGGTCCGCGTCTCGTCGAGCACGTGCTGGTGATAGGACGGCCATTGCGCCATCGGCACGTGGGGTTTGCCGTTCTCGTCCGCCACCACGTTGTAGAACAGATTGCCGTGGCGAAAGCTGCGGCCGTGCGCGACGCCTTCGGCATAGACCTGATCCATCGCCGCGCCGATCCGCGCGATCTCGTCGGGCGCGAACACCCCGCGGACGATGGCGTAACCCTTGTCGCGATAGTCGGTAACGTAATCCATGCTGACCTATCTAGGATTCTCAATTGGCGGCCGCAATCAGCACCAGCGCCGCATCCATCGCCCTGGTCGCGCTGGTCCCGTCGGGAATGTCGTTGGCATAGATCGAGAAGGTTAAGGTCCGGCCACTCGCGGCGATCATATAGCCCGACAGCGCCGAGGTGGCGTTGAGGCTGCCGGTCTTGGCGAAGAGCTTTTTGTCGAGGATCGTGCCCGCAAAGCGCCGCGCGAGCGTGCCGTCGACCCCGCCAACCGGCAGGCTGTCGCGCCACGCCGCGCCCCAGGGCTGGAGGGCGATCCAGCGCAGCAGGCCGATCGCGGCGCGCGGCGCGACGCGGTTGTAGGTCGACATGCCCGAGCCGTCGGAAAAGTCGAACGCGGTGCGAGCGACGCCGGCGCGCGCCAGCATCGCGCGGACGGCGACCTGGCCGTCGGCGATCGACCCGCTGCCCGCGACGAGTCCGACACGGCGCAGGAACAGCTCGGCGTGGAGGTTCTGGCTGACCTTGTTGGTGATGACGATGTCGCCGGCGAGCGGCGGCGGGGTGAGTTTCGCCAGCACCGGCGCGGCCGGGGGCCGGGCCGGGGGCGCGGCGCCGCGCCACGCCGGATCGTCCGCGGAGGTCAGCGCGCGGTGGCGCACGTCGATCTTGCCCGTTACCCTTACGCCGCGCGCGCGCAGCATCTCGCCGAGCCGCCACGCCGCATAGCGCGCCGGATCGTCGATCCCGACGCGCAGCCGCTCGGGCTTGGCGTTGGTGCCGATCGTACCGGTCAGCCGCAGCACATAGCCGTTGGGCGCGCGGTCGAAGCCGATGTCGCTTTTGGCCCCGGGCACGACGGTGATGCGATTGTCGGCCGCGTAATAAGCGGGAAGGCTCGCCTTGCCGTCCGGCGTCACCGTCACGACCAGCTCGTTGTCGTCGAGCGTCAGCGCCGAAATGCCGGTGCCCGAGCGCGTCGGGATGTTGTTCCAGCTCATCCCCGGGCTCCAGCGCTCGTCGGGGAACAAGGTGTCGTCGCCGATGATGTCGTCCACGACCCTGGTCTTCGCCGCGATCGCGTCGGCGAGCGTCGCCAGGCAATCGGCCGTGCAATCGTCCGCGCTCGAAAGCCGCGCGTCGCCATTGCCGATCAGCACGACGTCGCGCCCCTCCAGCCGCACCGCCGCGCCGCCCGCCGTGTCGGGACCGGTCATGTCGGGCAACGTCGCCCAGGCCGCGGCCGTGGTGAACATCTTGGTGTTCGACGCCGGGATGAAACGCTGGTCGGGGTTGATCGCGATGACCTCGCGGCCCTGGTCGTCGACCACCAGCAGCCCGAACCGCGTGCCTGCCGCGGCCTGCGCCAGCGCCGCGTCGACTCGGCCGCGCAACCCGGCATCCTGCGCGGTCGCCGGCATCGCGAGCGCAAGCGCAAGGAGCGCCGTGAAAACCCCCTTCACCATGGCGCGCAACGGTAAGGGTTGCGCGGCCGCGCGCAAGTCGTGAAAACGATTGCGTGAACGTGTTCCGCCGCCTTGTCACGATCCTCGCCGTCGCTTTGGGGATGAGCGCTGCGTCGGCGGAGATGCCGCGCGCCACGCTGATCCACAACGCGCGGGTGTTCGACGGCGCCGGCGCGCCCGCCGTGGTCGAGGACGTGCTGATCGTCGGCGACAAGATTGCGGCGGTCGGCAAGCGCTTGAAGCGGCCGCACGGGACGCGTGTGATCGACGGGCGCGGGATGACGCTGATCCCGGGCTTGCACGATCTTCACACGCATCTGCGCGCGCCGGCGTTCGACGCGCCCGACGATCTCGGCAAGGCTTACGCTGCCTACCTGCTCACTGGCGTGACGACGGTGAACGATTATTCGCTGTCGGGCGAGATGATCGCGCCGATCCGCGACATGATCCAGCCGGCGGGAAAGATCGCGGCGCCGCGGATCGAGATGGCGGTGCGGATCGGCGTGCCGGGCGGGCACGGGACGGAGTTCGGCTGGGGCGATTTCTTCACGATGCAGGTGTCGACCCCGCGCTCCGCGCATCTCGCGATGAAGCGTGCGCTCGCGTACAAACCCGACGTCATCAAGGTATTCGCCGACGGCTGGCGCTATGGCCGCGATCCCGACCTCAACAGCATCAACGAGGATACGCTGGCGGCGATCGTCGCCGACGCGCATGCCGCCGGCATCCCGGTCATCACGCATACGGTGACGTTGCGCGAGGCCAAGATCGCCGCGCTGGCCGGGGTCGACTCGGTCGGGCACGGCGTCGGCGATGCGCCGGTCGACGACGAGCTGATCGCGCTGATGAAGAAGAATCACATGGCCTATATCGCGACGCTTGCGACGTACGAGCCGCAGGAGAACCGCACGTTCCTGCCCGCCGAATGGGCCAGTCTGCGGCCCGCCGAACGCGCGCGCGAGGAAGCGCGGATGGCCAGGCCGATCGAGCCGATCCAGCCCTATGACAGCAAGCGCTGGGCGATCATGCGGGCCAATATCCGCGCGCTCAAGGCGGCGGGGGTGCGTATCGGGATCGGCACCGACTCCGGGATCACGGGCACGTATCATGGCAGCTCGACGATCCGCGAGATCCGGATGCTGACCGAACTCGGCTTCACGCCCGCCGAGGCGCTGGTCGCGGCGACCAGCGTCAGCGCCGGGATCATGGGGCTCGACACGGTCGAGGGCAAGATCAAGCCCGGGATGCGCGCCGATCTGGTGCTGATTGCGGGCAAGCCGGACCAGAACATCGCCGATCTGTATAACGTCCGCCACGTCTGGGTCGGCGGGCGCGAGCAGGACTTGATCGCGCTCAGGAAGCTCGCCGACGGCGCCGCGCCGACGCCGATGCCGGTGACCAGGATGCCCGGCCCGATCGACACGGGCGCGCGCAGCGACGGGCGCACCGATCTCGATACGCTGCCGGTCGAAAGCACCGAGAGCGGCGCCGATCACAGCCGGTTGTTCTACGATCGCCCCAACGATCCGCGCGTCGGCAAGAAGCTGATGTTGACCGCGCGGATGGGCGCGCGGGCGCAGCCTTATGCGCAATTGATCGTGCCGCTGACTCCGGGCGCAGTGACGCTCGCCGACGCCAGCGACTTTACCGGTGTCGCGTTCGATGCGCGCGGGTCGGGACGCTATTCGCTGGCGTTCGACAGTTACGGCCGCCAGCCCGACGAATGGTTCCACGCCGATTTCGCCGCCGGCGAGAGCGCGCGGGAAGTCCGCGTCCCGTTCAGCGCGCTACAAGGGCAGGGAGCATTCGACGCTCGATCGCTCCGCTCGTTAATGATCCGGCTGCACGGCGATCCGGGTGCTACGACCTGGCTCGAAATCGGGAATCTGCGTTTCTACCGCTGATCCGGAGCACGGTAGACGGCCTCGTCCAGCTGGCCTTCCCACCGAGCGACAGGCGTCGCGACGGTCAGGTTCGCACAGGCGCTCGGCACCGTGCGCGTCATGTCGAGCAGGCGGTCGAAGGGGAGGACGAAGCCGACCACCAACGCGGTCTGTTCGGGGCTGACGCCGACCGCCGACAGCACGGCGGCGAGCATGAAGAGCGACGCCGACGGCACCGGCGCCGTCCCGAATGCGGCGAGCGCGCCGGTCAAGAGGACGGTGGCATAGACCTGCGGCGTCAGCGGCACGCCGAACGCCTGGAGCGCGAACATGCTGAGCAGCCCGACATACATCGCCGTGCCGTCCTTGCCGATGCTCGCGCCCAAGGGGAGCACGGTCGAATAGACCGGCCGCGCGACGCCCAGATTGTCGCCCGCGACGCGCATCGCGACGGGCAAGGTCGCGCCGCTCGACGCGGTCGAGAAAGCGACGACCAATGCGTCGATGATGCCGCGGAAGAAGGGCAGCACGGGGAGCTTCGCGACGAAGCGCAGAATCAGGTTGTGCACCACCAGCATCTGGATCAGCGACCCAGCGACCACCGCGAGCGCGAGCCAGCCGACATGGACGAACACCGCCGCGCCGTTCGCCGCGACCGCGACCCAGATCAAAGCGAGCACCCCGAACGGCGTCGCTTCCATGACGATTCCGACCACGCGGAGCAGGACGGCGGACAGCGACTGCAACAGATTGGCGAACGGCTTGCCCGCCTCGCCAGTCAGGACAGTGCCGACCCCGAACAGGATGGCGACGAAGATCAGCGCTAGCATGTCGCCTTTGGCCAGCGCATCGACGATGTTGAGCGGGACGATGCCGATCAGTTGATCATAGGGCGTCACGGGCGCGCCGAGCGCATGCGGCGCCGCGGCGCCGAGCGGAGCTCCGACGCCGGGACGGATCAGACTCGCGACCAGCATACCGACCGACACCGCGATCGCGGTGGTTGCCGCGAACAGGCCGATGGTGCGCGCGCCGAGGCTGCCGAGCTGTTTCGGATCGGCGAGGCTGGTGATCCCGGCCGTGATCGTGACGAGGACGATCGGCGCGACGAGCATCCGGATCGCGCGGACGAACAGGTCGCCGACGAACTGGAAATGTGGCGCCCCCGCGGGCCAGGTGAAGGCGAGGATGACGCCGAGGACAAGCCCGGCGACGACGCGCTGCCAGAGCGGGATGGCGAAGTAGCGTGTCATCTCGCGACCCAGCCAGTGCTCCCGCGAAGGCGGGAGCCCAGGGTCGCAGGCGCCATCGCTCGTGGTTCTGGATTCCCGCTTTCGCGGGAATACTCGGTGTGGTTGAGGAGGCTAATTGCACGTCCCCTTGGTCGGCACATGCGGCAGCGCCCGTCCCGCGGCCTTGCCCGTCAATGCGCCGTTATCGACCGCTACCACGCCATTGACCACCACCGTGCGCACGCCCGCGGCGGGCAGGGTTGGCTGCTCATAGGTCGCGCGCGCGGCGTAGGTTTTGGGGTCGAACACCACGACATCGGCGAACGCGCCCGGTTTGAGCTCGCCGCGCCCGGTCAGTCCGAACCATTTGGCCGTCACGCTCGACGACCGCTCGATGAAGTCACGCAACGAGATGACCTTATCC